>DATFYX010000008.1 GCA_035314825.1 Candidatus Eremiobacteraceae bacterium | reverse complement strand
GGCGGGTATGGTGATGCACGGCGGCATGACGATGATGGACATGTCCATGCCCGTGCAAAAGGGCGACATCGTCGCGTTCAGCGTGGAGCCGATGGCGGGCAGCAAAGCGCCCACCACGCCCTACATGATGGAGATGGCGATTTAGCGCGTTCAAAGAATGCGCTACTACAGGAGCCCGGAACTACAGGGTGATGTCGGCGGCGCGCTTGTCGAGCGGCACGTATGCGACGCCGCGCGCGCCGACGTAGTTCGCCCGCGGACGGATCAGCTTGTTGTCCGCGTACTGCTCGAGCACGTGGGCGCACCATCCGCTGACGCGGCTCATCGCGAAGATCGGCGTGAAGTATTCGGTCGGGAACCCCAGCGTGTAGTAGACGGACGCGCTGTAGAGGTCGACGTTCGGGTACAATTGCTTGCGCTGCCAGACCGCCTGCTCCATGAGCTCTGTCAGGTCGACCCAGCGCGAGCTGCCGGCGCGCTGGCCGACCTCCTTGGCGATCGCCTTGAGCTCCGTCGCGCGCGGGTCGTACGCCTTGTATACCGCGTGGCCGAATCCCATGATCTTGTCGTGCTTGGCCAGCTTCTCCGTGACCCATTCGTCCACGCGCTCGGGGCGGTCGATCTCAAGCAGGTTCTTGATGACGCCTTCGTTGGCGCCGCCGTGCAACGGACCTTTGAGCGTGCCGATGGCGGACGTGATCGCGCTGTACATATCCGAGAGCGTCGCCGCCGTGACGATCGCGGAGAAGGTCGATGCATTCATGCCGTGGTCGGCGTGGAGGATGAGCGCCACGTCGAGCACGCGTGCGGCGTCGCGCTCCGGCTCCTTGCCGAAGAACATGTAAAGGAAGTTCGCCGCGGTGTCGAGATCGGCGCGCGGCTGGATGATGGCATCGCCGCGATTGAGGTGATGATACGCCGCTAGGATGGTGGGGAAGATCGCGGTCAGGCTGATCGCCTTTTCGAGGCTGGCCTCGCGCGACATGTCGGCGACGTTTGGATCGAACAGGCCGAGCGCTGAGACCGCGGTGCGCAGCACGTCCATCGGCGCCGCCGTCGAGGGCAGGTCTTTGAGCAGCGCGACCAGTTGCGCGGGCAGCGCGCGCCGCTGCGCGAGTTTGGCGCGCAGCTCGTCGAGGTGCGCGCGCGTCGGCAGCGCGCCGAACCAGAGCAGGTAGCAGATCTCTTCGAACGTGGCGTTGCGCGCCAAGTCGTGGATGTCGAGGCCGCGATAGATCAGCTTGCCCTCGTCGCCGTTGATGGACGACAGGCTCGTGTTGCCGACGACTGCGCCGCGCAGTCCGGCTTCGGGCGGCGGAGGTGTGGAAATCATAGCGGTGCACGTTTCGGCACAGCGCGAGAGGGCGACTTCAAGGACTGGAACGAGAAGAAGCCGTAAAAGTCGCATGCCTAAAGGAGTCTGTATGCGTAAGAAAGTCAGCATCGTCGGTGCCGGCAACGTCGGCGCGACCACCGCTCATTGGCTCGCCGCGAAGGGCCTTGCAGACATCGTCCTGGTGGACGTCGTCGAAGGCATCCCTCAGGGCAAAGCGCTCGACCTACAAGAGGCTTTGCCGGTCGAAGGCGTCGACGTCTCCGTCGCCGGCAGCAACGACTACGGGCCCACGGCGGGATCGGACATCGTCGTGATCACCGCCGGCTTTCCACGCAAGCCCGGCATGAGCCGCGACGACCTGCTCAAGGCCAATGCGGAGATCGTCGGCGACGCGACGCGCAACGCCGTCAAGCTCTCGCCGAACACGATCCTCATCATCGTCACCAACCCGCTCGACGCGATGTGCGAAGTCGCGCGCCGCGTCAGCGGCTTTCCGCGCGAACGCGTGCTCGGCATGGCCGGGGTGCTGGACTCGGCGCGCTTTTGCACGTTCATCGCCGACGAGCTCAAGGTGAGCGTGGACAACGTGCAAGCGTTCGTGCTTGGCGGGCACGGCGACCAGATGGTCCCGCTGCCGCGCT
This sequence comes from Candidatus Eremiobacteraceae bacterium, assembly GCA_035314825.1. Lineage (NCBI taxonomy): Bacteria > Bacillati > Vulcanimicrobiota > Vulcanimicrobiia > Candidatus Eremiobacterales > Candidatus Eremiobacteraceae > Candidatus Eremiobacteraceae bacterium. Next base: position 6,671 of record DATFYX010000008.1, on the reverse strand, counting down.
ATTCGACCGTCGCGGGCATCCCGATCACCGAGCTGCTCGACGCGGCAACCATCGAGCGGCTGGTCAAGCGCACCGCCAACGGCGGCGCCGAGATCGTCAACTTCCTCAAGGCAGGAAGCGCCTACTACGCGCCGGCTCGGTCCATCGCCGAGATGGCCGACGCCATTCTGAACGACCGACACAAAGTGCTGCCATGTGCGGTCTATCTTCAAGGGGAGTACGGCCTGCGGGACCTGTTCATCGGGGTGCCGTGCAAGCTCGGCTCGAAAGGCCTGGAAAAGGTCATCGAGATCAAGCTGACGGCCGAGGAGCAGGCAGCCCTGCACAAGAGCGCCGAGGCGGTCAAATCGCTCGTCGACGCCTTGCCGCAGCCGGCCGCCGCGGGGTAATTCGCCTCGCGGAATCCGCCGATACTCTAGATAGGGCCCGGGCGAACGCCCGAGCGTGACGGCGAGCACAGGCTCGCGGTCCAGGGGGACGATGGCGGCATCTAAGGGGCAGGCGAGCTCAAAGATCAGAGAGATTCCCGAGGTTTCGCGGCCGCTTTTGCCCGAGCTGCCCAAAGCGACTCGGCGCTTCAAGCGCCGCCGTTTGCGTTGTTCGGTCACGGTCAAGACCACCGACGGCAAAGCGGCGCTCGGCGAAGCCGTCGACGTCAGCGGCGGCGGCCTGCGGCTGGACTCGCACAACGAGCTCAACGTCGGCGATACCGGCACGGCGCAGATCCGCATCGGCAGCGGCGAGACCCTGCGCGTTCCGGTCGAGGTCGCGTGGCGCAATCAGGTCGATAAGGGCGAGTTCGTCTACGGCCTGACCTTCACCGATATCAGCCCGGCCGATCGTTTCGCGATGCTCGAGGCGATCTACGCGCCGGCCAACGGCGCGACCGGTTTCGTCGATTCCGCAGCCGGTCCGGAAGAAGAAGTCCAAAAGGCGGGCTCGGAGCCGATGACGCCCGCGCATTACTCATATTACATGCGTTTGGTGCGGCGCATGGAGCAGGTCAAGAAGATCGACCCGGCCGACTCCGACCGGATACTGTATGCGCGGCTCATGCAGGGCCGTCCGATCCGCGACGTGCTGGGCGAGCTCGAGATCGTCGATCGCGCGTCGGTCGACGAGTTCTTGGGCGAGCTCTACAACGTGCCGTTCATCGACCTGCAGCGCCACCGCCCCGAGGGCAACGACCTCGACACCATCCCCGAGAATCTCGCGGTCAATCACTCGGTGGTGCCGGTCTCGCGCACCGACGAAGCGCTTATCGTGGCGATGGCCGATCCGAGCGACCTGCTCACCATCGACATGCTGCGCAACCGGGCCAAGCAGCCGGTCGAGCTGCGCTTCGCGCTGCTCGAAGACATCGCCACCGCGATCGACAACATCTACCGCGGCGCCTCCCTGCACTCGGTCGACAAGCTGCTCGAGGCCATGCCGGGCTCGGGCGAGGCCGCGTTCGCTTCCGGGACCGAGGTCGAAGACCTCGAGACGCTGCGCAAGATCTCCGACACCGCGCCCATCGTCACGCTGGTGGAATCGCTACTGCGCACCTCGGTCGAGGACCGTGCCAGCGACATCCATCTCGAGCCGTACGCGGATAAGATCGCGGTGCGCTTCCGCCTTGACGGCGTGCTGCGCGAACTGCGCACCCTGCCGAAGAACGTGTACCCGGCGGTCGTGTCGCGCATCAAGATCATGTCGCGCATGGACATCACCGTGCGCCACGTGCCGCAAGACGGCGGCATGTCGATGCGCTACAAGCGTAAGGATTTCGACCTGCGCATCTCGTCGCTGCCGACGCTGTACGGCGAGAAGATCGTCATCCGGCTGCTCGAGAAGAACCCGGTCTATAAGTCGCTCAAGGCGATCGGGTTCTCCGAGCGCAACTACGAGCTCTTCGCGCCCTTGATCAAACGGCCGTACGGGATGATCCTGTGCTGCGGCCCGACCGGCTCGGGCAAGTCGACGACGCTCTTCGCCTGCCTCCAAGAGATCAATGACGGCACGACCAACATCACCACGATCGAGGACCCGGTCGAGTATCGCGTCTCGGGCGTGAACCAGGTCGAGGTCAGCGCGAAACGCGGTCTGACATTCTCCTCGGTCCTGCGCGCCCTGCTGCGGCAAGACCCGGACATCATCTACGTCGGTGAGATCCGCGACCGCGAGACCGCCGATCTAGGTGTGCGCGCCGCGCTCACCGGCCACTTGCTGCTCTCGACTTTGCACACCAATACCGCCATCCAAGCCATCGCGCGTCTGGTGGACATCGGCGTGGACCCCGCGATGATCGGCTCATCGCTGCTGGGCTGCATCGGCCAGCGGCTCATGCGCCGCATCTGCGACCAGTGCGCAGAAGACTACGAAGTGCCGCTCGACGAGCAGATGGTGCTCCAAGAGCTCGTGCCGGTGGCGACGCCCAAGACGCTGCGCCGGGGCCGCGGCTGCGAGAAGTGCCACGACTCCGGTTACTATGGACGGCTGGGCGTGCACGAGGTGGTGGCGGTGGACGAGGGTCTTCGCCGTCTGATCGCCCGCGGTGCGGATTCGACGCAGCTGCTCGACTACGTGACCTCGCGCGGATTCACGGATCTGCGCGATGACGCGCTGGGCCGCATGCTCTCGGGCGAGACCACGCTGCGCGAAGTCCTTCGCGTCACCGCGTAGCGGTCGAGTTTATTCGACCGTATCCTTAGCGAGTTCTTCGAAGATCGCGATTTCCACGTCGCTGCGATGCCCTTTGTGGCCGGCATATGTATAGCGCGGTCCTTGGAAGCGCACCTCAGGCACCGTGTGGTCGCGGATCGCCTCCACGCTGATGTGCACCAACGCGCACGGGAACGCCACCGATGCGAGCCGCTCTTTGACGATCGAAGCGCTGCCCTTCACCGCGAGGATCAGATCGTCGGCCAGCAGTTCGAAGGCGACCCCACGCCGGCCGGCTGAGATGTTGGCATAAGCCGAGCTGCGCGTGTCCATTGCGAGGGCGACGACGCGCTCGTCTTTGGCGACGATCCAGCTATTGAGCGCGGTGGACGGCACGCTGTCGGCGCCGACCGTCGCGAGCACGACTGAAGTGCCTCCCTTGAGGGCGCCGCGCAGCAGTGCGCGGAGATGCGATTCGTCACGGACCATGCCTGCGGATTAGACCTAGTTCTCGAGGATTCCGCCGAACTCGCCGCCGGCTGCTCCGCGATAATCGTGCCGCACGGCCCCGACGAGCGCGACGCCGATCGGTATCAGGGCGCGGGGCGACGCTCTTGCTGGATCGAGATCCACCGTGTAGCGGTTCCACACGCCGATGCGGCCTGGCAGCTCGACGTACGTATCGCGATCGCGTTGAAGCCGCGTCGGCTGTTTGATAGACGCGTTGACGACGTAATAGGTCCGGCGGCCTGACGCGTCGGTGAACGCGATCGCGAAGAGCTGCGCGGGCGAGCTCGAGGAGTCGTCGCTGCACGATGGCTTGAGCCAGAACGTGAAGCGCGAGCCGTTCATGGTGAAGGCCTGGCTGACGCGCACGACGTTCCATTCGGAGCGCGCCGATGGGGTCAGCCGCAGCCGCAGCGCGCGCCCGAACGGCCCATCCGAGACCATCGCGAGACGGCCGTCGAGAAAGGGCTGCGGTGGCGCGGTCCACGCGAGCGGCGATGGAACGGGCAGCATCTGGAACTTATTCACGGCAGCGATCAGGCGCCCGTTGCGCAGCGGGTGCGGCGTGTCGGCGCTCTGCGAGAGCGGGCGCGTGTATACGGCGATCTCATCCTGCGGCGCGAAGGCGACGACCTGTAGACCGGCGATCGGCGAAGGGGGTACCTCGTCGGAGAGGTCTGCCGGCGACAGCTCGATCGTCCGCTCTGCGTGCGCCGGCACGTCGAATCGATCGGGGCGCCAGAACACGATCGCGTTGTATGGGTTCGAAAGGGCGAAATGAAACGCGTGCGGTCGCGAGCTCGGGTTGCGGATATCGAGGACCACGCGATCGACGTAGCCCGTGTCGGGGTCGACGGCGACACGCTTCACGGTCATCGTCATCGGACCGCCGGCCGCCGCGACGCCGGCGAGCAAGACGAGGATTGCGACGACGGCTGCGCTGACCGCGACCGCCCGTTTGAGCAAAGCCGGGCTCACCCGTAGCGGCGCGGCTTCGCGCTGCATCGTGGCAGTGGCCGCATAGACGGCCAGCACGAGCGGCCAATAGATGAAGTAGTTCTGCAGCGAGCGTGGGCTGAAGAAGAGGACGATTGCCGGCGCGATGAACGGGAGCCATGCCAAACGCTGGGGCCAGCGCGCGTAGGCCGCGAGACAGACGACGAGCGCGCTGACCCAAAGGATCGTGTAGACGCGCAGGGGCAGCGCCAACAGGCCGCTGGTCTGCAGTTGGATCAGGCCGCTTCCCAGGGGCACGGCATGCGACAGGAGCGGGCTGAGCACGCCCGCGAGCCACTGGCCCGGGTGCCACGCCACGAACACAAGATTCGGGGCCAGGAACGCCGCTGTCAACAGTGCGAGGTTCTTGAAAGCCGCAGCCGGCGCGCCGCCGGGCTCGTTCGTCTGCCACCAGTGCACGAGCGCGAACGGCACGATGAACCAGGGCTCCTGTTTGACCGCGCAGGCGAGCCCCAGCAGGATCGCGGACCACGGCGGACTTCGCTCCCACGTAGCCGCGACGCCGATCATCAGCGGTAACCACACGACATCGGTGACCGAACCGACCGCGAAGTCGCGGAATTCCGGGATCAGAAGGAAGAAGAGGCCGAAGAAGACCCGCGTGCGCTCGGGGACGAGCAGCAGCACGAGCAGCATGGCGGCCAGTGCAAAGCCGATGTCGACCCAGATCATGGACTGCACATGGGCCATCACAAAAGGCACGTAGACCAAAAAACTGAGCGCTGGATAGGGCTCGACCGACACGCGGCCGCCCTCGACGGTCGGCGTGTAGATCGGCGGCGACACGTTGAACGCCGTCGCCGAGGGCGCCATGCTCACGGCGTACGGGTCCTTGCCCTGGATCACGAGCTGCGCGGAGTATGCGTCAAAGGCGAGCGAATCGCTTTGATACCGTTCGAACTGCGGGCTGACCACGGCGGTGCTGACGAGATGGCTGATGCCGAGCCACATCACAAACGCCGTGAAGCACAGCGCTGGTAATATTCGGGTTGCCCACCACGGCCGCGTCGCAAATGCGGCAGCTGCGGCCGTAAAACCGAGGCCGTACGCGGCCAGCCCCAAGACCAGCAGCACGACATGGTCCAACACCGGACCGCCGGCCGCGACGTAGCCCAAATGGAAGAAGACACCCGCGAGGCAGATTCCGGGGATGATCTGCAGCACAAGGCGGTCGTATGCGGGTCCGCCGCGGCTGTCCGCGTTCAATGGATCATCCCGAGCTCGAGCGGGTCCACTTCGATTTCACCGGTCGACGACGATACTTTCACGCTGCCCACCGTCCACGGGATCTGCAAACTGTGACTTTCCCCGTCGCTCAGCGAAATCGTCACCCGGTGAGGCGTCGTCCAGTCGATCGTGACGCCGATCCATTGGAGGAGGGCCGGCCGCAGCTTGAAGAGGTGTACTTGCGACAAACGGTGCCCATCGTAATACGCCGCCCTGAACCCGAAGGGAGAGCGGAGTCCGTCCGTCGGCGACAGCTCCAACCCGGCTTCCATTGAATCGGGTTTTGGGCCTAAGCTACGTGCCCAAAACCAGAACGCAGGCACAAAATACGCGTCTTGGCCTAATCTCACCACTCTGAAACGAGCATGAAGAACCGACGATGGCGCGATCTCTTGCTGATCCCAGCTGGATTGATGGCCGCTCATGGTGTCGAGATCCAGGTAGAACACGCGGCCAGGGGTGCGCGCGAAACCGCGCGGCGGCGAGACGTCGCCGATCTCCGCATCGGTCGATGTGCTCATGGTGCCCGGCGCCCGGCGTTGGGCCTGGAGCGCCGGCTGGGAGACGGTCCATAGGATCAAGCCCAAGAGGACGAATACGCCGAGCACACCGAGCGCGGCTGCTCCGATGCACCCGAAGACCCACCAATTCGATTGCTGCTCGCCTGGCGGAGGCGCTGGCGCGGGCGACGTCATGCCCGAGCCTGATTGCCCGCTCGGTGCAGAAGCCCCCGCAAATCAGGTTCACCGGCCGCGCTGGGCCTTGCGCAATCGCTTCTTCTTCGGTATCATGAAACTAGGATTCTGGGATAGCGGCTCACGAGAAGCGGAAGGGCCGTCGGACTGCGAGGTGCGCCATGCCGAGAAAGAAATCCGTGTTCCCCTCCGACCCCCTCATCGTCGAATGGGCGGGGTATTTGCATGGCCGCGGGCGCAGTCCGCTGTCCGTGGCCGCCTACGCGGGAGACGTCGAGCTGTTCGGCGCGTTTCTGGCCAAAGATCCACGCAAAGAGTCGCCCCACGGCAAGGCCTGGCCGCAATTGCTCAAGGCCGGCAAGTCGGATATCATCCGTTTCATCCAGGAGCTGTTGTCGAACCGGGGCTATGCGGGTTCGGCGGTACGGCGGAAGATCGCAGCGCTGCGCTCCTTCTACCGCTTCCTCAAACGCGAGAACAAGCGGGATGACGACCCTGCGGCCGACATCGAGTCGCCCAAGCGCGATAAGCTGCTGCCCAAGGTGCTCAAGGAGCGCGAGGTCGGGCAGCTGCTGCGGACCG
>DATFYX010000007.1 GCA_035314825.1 Candidatus Eremiobacteraceae bacterium | reverse complement strand
CGAGCGACGCGATCGCGTGAATGCCTTGCGAGACCCACGAAGCTGTGAGCAGGTCGCCCATCTGGATCATCCGGCTCACACCGGCAGGCGCGAACCAACCCCGCAGACGCTCGTGCAGGCGCCGCACGCTCAACTCGTCGTGGTGGTCGGCCCGGGCGACGTCTGAGCAGGCGAAGGTTGTGCAGATGGGCTCGCGTTCGATGGCGAGGTTTGCGGCGAGGCCTGTGATGGACGGGCGCTGGCGCCGGATGCCGCAGGCGACGGCGCGGGGCCAGTCGCTGATTGGCCCGGCGATGGCGCCAGCGTCGGCACGGTGATCGGCTGTTCAGTGGGCACAGCCGTACGGTCCGGCAGCGGCGTCGGTCCCGGGGGCGGTGTGCCTTGGCCGGCCAGCAGAGCCGGCCCGTAGATCTCGGCCCCGTTTGAAAGCACCTGAGCCGTGCGCAGCCCATCGGCGTACGCGTATGCCGCATACGTCCAGCCGCCGAGCAACGCGATCGACGCGATCGCTCCGATGGCGGCGCGCGGCGCGTTGACGACCTCGGTGCCGGCGACGAAATCGCCGATGCGGCGGCGGCGCGGCGTCAAGGCCGCGAGCACGAAGCCGATGATCAGCAGATCGAAGGGCAAGAAGACGTTGCGCACGACGCCGCGCACGATGCCGACGTGGCCGCCGCCGACGGCGCGAACCCGTAACCCGACGAGCGCCTTGCCCAGCGTCGTGGCCAGATAAGCTTCGCTCACGCACAGATAGACGATGAGAGCGAACAGCACGTAGACGGCCGTCTCGAAGAAAGCGCCGAACGAATGCGGATCCGCGCCGCTGCGGGCGACGAGATACGCGATGGTGGTCGCGAGTAGTGCGCTCACGCCGATTAGATCGACGATCAGCGCGAGCAGGCGGCGCGCGATATACTGGCCGATGTCACCGAAGTCTTCAACCGGCGTTTGCGGCGATGCGGCGAGCGCTGCTTGAGGTTCAGGTACGATGGAGCCCGGTGCCGGCGCAGGAGGCGGCGGCAAGCCCGCTGCCGCGCTCGTGTCCGGCCGGTCCAGCACCGCGCCGCACGAAGAGCAGAACGCGGACGAACCGCGCTGCTCCTCGCCGCAGGCAGGGCAGGTCGCCATTCCCGTGCCTTACGAAGCCGGCGCCGGCCGCAGGATCACAGCGCTTCGACGACGCCGGCGATGCCCTGTCCGCCGCCGATGCATGCGCTTGCGGCGCCGAACTTCTTCTTGCGCCGGCGTAGCTCGTGGAGCAGCGTATAGGTGATGCGCGCGCCGCTCGCGCCGAGCGGATGGCCCAGGGCGATGGCGCCGCCGTTCGGGTTGAGCTTCTCGGTGTCGAGATGGAGCGCGTGGGCGCAGGCGAGCACCTGCGGAGCGAACGCTTCGTTGATCTCGATCAGATCGAAATCCTCGAGCTTCATGCCGGCGCGCTCGGCTGCTTGCGGGATCGCGAATGCCGGGCCGATGCCCATGATATCGGGATCGACGCCGACGACGCCCCATGAGACGAGCCGGCCAATCGGTTCAAGGCCGTCTTTGCGAGCCTGATCTGCGGTCGTCAGCACGACCATCGCTGCGCCGTCTGTGATGCCGCTGGCGTTGCCGGGCGTCACGATGCCGTCCTTCTTGAAGCGCGGCGGCAGCTTGGCGAGCTGCTCCATCGTGACGCCGGGCCGCGGCCCCTCGTCCTTGTCGATGATGACCGGCCCCTTCTTTCCAGCGATTTCGACGGGCACGATCTCTTCCGCGAAATATCCGTTCTCAAGCGCCTTGGCGGCCCCGCGCTGCGAGCGCAGGCTGAACTCGTCCGCCTCTTGGCGCGTGATCTCGTAGCGCTCGGCCAGATTCTCGGCGGTGATCGCCATCGGCGTGTTGTGGTAGCTGTCGATCAGGCCTTCCCACAGCGAGTCTTCGAGTTTGCCCTGGCCAAGCGCCAATCCCCAGCGCGCGCCGCGGATGACGTGCGGCGATTGGCTCATGTTCTCGGTGCCGCCGGCGAGCACGTATTTCGCTTCGCCCAGCAGCAGCTGCTGCGCGCCGCTCACGATCGCTTGAAGCCCGGAGCCGCACAAGCGGTTGACGGTGAGCGCAGGCACATCCTCGCGACAGCCCGCCTTGAGGCCGACATGGCGCGCCGCATAGATGGCGTCGGCGCTCGATTGGATCACGTTGCCGAGGATGACCTGGTCGATCTTCTCGGGCGCGACGTTCGAGCGTTCCATCGCGGCTTTGCTCGCGATCACCGCCAGGTCGATGGCGCTCACGTCTCGCAGCGTGCCGCCGAAATTGCCGAACGGCGTGCGCGCGGCGTTGACGAGTACGACTTCCGGTCTGCCGTTTTTCATGCTTCCTCTTCTTGTGGTCCCGCGCTCTTGCGCGCGGGCCCGGCCTCAAGAGGCCGGGACTACTGCATTTCCTTCGAGCTCGGCGACGACCATGTCGCCGATCTCCGATGTCTTCAACCCGCTCGACGCATCCAGCGACGGGATCCGCTTGCTGGAGAGCAGCGAGCGGATGGTGGACTCGATCGCCTCGGCGGCGCGCGACTCGCCCAGATAGTCGAGCATCATGCCCACCGCCCCGATCGCGGCGATCGGGCTCACCGAGTTGAGGCCTTTGTATTTCGGTGCCGAGCCATGGATGGGTTCGAACAGCGATACCTGGCCAGGATGGATGTTGCCCGAGGCCGCCACGCCCATGCCGCCTTGCACCATCGCGCCCAGATCGGTGAGGATGTCGCCGAAAAGATTGGTGGTCACGATCACGTCGAACGATTCCGGGTTCTTGACCATCCACATGCAAGCCGCGTCGATGTAGGCGAAATCGTAGGCGATCGCGGGATAATCCGGCGCAACCTCTTCGACGGTGCGCCGCCACAGCTGCTGCACCTCGATCGCGTTGGCCTTGTCCACCAGCGTGAGCTTCTTCTTGCCGTTGCGCCGCACCGCGAGCTCGAACGCGTAGCGCACGGCGCGCTCGATGCCTGTGCGGGTGAAGATCTGGTTGGCGATGACCACTTCGTCCGGCGTGCCCTTCTTGAAGTGGCCGCCAAGGCCCGTGTAGAGATCTTCGGTGTTCTCGCGCACGACGATCATGTCGACGTCTTCGGGCTTCTTGCCCTTGATCGGGCACAGATGCTCGGCGTACAGCTTGATGGGCCGCAGATTGATGTACAGATCCAGCCCGAAGCGCGTGGCCGCGATGACGCCGCGCTCCACCAGGCCGGGCGGCAGACGCGGATCGCCGATAGCGCCGAGCAGGATCGCGTCCATGGTCCGGAACTCAGTCAGCTGGCCCGGCGGCATGAACTCGTTGGTGGCCAGATAGTGGTCGGCGCCGAACGGATATGACTTCGTCGTATACGTGAAGCCGAACAGCGTGCTGGCGCGCTTGAGGACCTTCAGCCCTTCGTCGATCACTTCCGGGCCGACGCCGTCGCCGGGGATGACCGCGATCTTGTACGTCTTCGTCACGCTCGTCTTATGTAGCGGTCGAATTCATTCGACCGAGCCCTTCCCGGCGTTCTTCTCGACCAGCCGCTGCTCGACGTAGCGCAGCAGTCCGCCTTTGGCGATCAGGTCCTGCATGAATTTCGGGAATTGCGTCGCCTTGAACGACTTGCCGGTCGTCTCGTTGACGATGACGCCGTTATCCGCGTCGACTTTGATCGTGTCGCCGTCGCTGATGCCGTCCACGCCCTCAGGGCATTCGAAGATCGGCAGCCCGGTGTTGATGCAGTTCCGGTAGAAGATGCGGGCGAACGACTTGGCCACCACACCGGACACGCCGGCGCCTTTGAGCGCCACCGCGGCCACCTCGCGCGACGAGCCGCAGCCGAAGTTGGTATCCGCGACGATGAGGTCGCCCGGCTTGGCCTTCTTCACGAATTCCGCGTCGAGGTCTTCGAGCGCGTGCTTGCCCAGCTCGACCGGATCGATGAGGTTGCAGTAGCGGCCGGGGATGATGACGTCGGTGTCGACGTTCTTGCCGTATTTGTGCGCCGTGCCTTTGAGAATCATCGGTTCGGTTCGCCTCCGGTCAAGCGTGTTCTCCGGGTGCGCAACCGGCGCCTTGCCGACCGGCGCCTCGCGTAAGCCCTCTGGGCGCTCTAACCGGTCGCCCGGATGTCGGCGACCACTGGGCCGCACTCGCCGCCGCTCGTATCTTTGCTTTCGAACTGCAGCGTCGTCTTCGAAGCCGATGCCTTGAAGGTCCAGGTCTTGTGCACCCACGCGTTCTTACGCACTCCGGCCCCGTTCACCGTATAATCGGCGTGCACACCGGCCGCGCTGGCGCGCATGTGTTTGACGGTCGGAGGACACTCATCGTTGCCTGACAACAGAAAACTCACGGAGTATGTCTTTCCGGGAGTCGTCGCGATGGTCTGGGCGATCGCGCCGAAGCCGGGGGTGCCATCGAGATCGACGCTGCGCAGACCGCCGGGCGCGCTCCAGTAGGTGCCGATCAGATCGACAGTCGCCTTCGTGACGACCCAGCCCGTGATCGCGGTCGATCCCTTTGAATACGTGGTGTACGAACCGGGGTTCGGCGCGGCTGAGAAGTCGCCGTCATGGAGGAGATTTCCGCCGGAAGCCGCCGCGCCGCCGCTGGCGGCCAGCACGCTCGATCGGGCGAAAAGCAGCGCGGCGCACGCGATCAAGATGAAACTCAATAGCTTTGACATGACGCTCCTTTACTTTGGCAAGCGGCTGACGTCGAAGTAGTACCTGACCGCGCGCTGCGTGGTCGAACATGTGACGCCGTACATCACCGCCGCCATGCCGGTCTGCGGATTGGACAGCAACGCACGCGTGGTCGGCACCCAGCCGCCGTGGCCGTCGCAGAATTGGGCCAGGAACACGCCTTGCGCGAGCGCGGCTTGGCGCTGGTTGCCCGCCTTGAATCGGATCGCTTTGTCGAGGCTGCTGCCGTCGTGGCCGGGCGGGCCAGGGATCGCGCTCGGCAGCGGGCCGGTCAACGTGGTGCTCCCTTCGAGCAGCACCGACGCGGCGACGCCATGATCGAACTCGTATATCCACCTGAATCCTGGGCCGATGGCGTACGTATTGCGGTTGGCAGACAGATCGCCCGGATCGCCGCGCGACGACGTCATCGAGTCGACGCCGTCGCCGAGATGCACGCCGTATGGATCCGCGAACTTCGATTGCTTGGCGCCGTTGGCCAACGCCGCGCTGACGCTGTTGACGCGCGCGTGGCTGATGAACACGTTGAGGTTGACGCGGCCCATGTCCATCGGATAGGTCCAGACGGTGATCTCGGGCTTCACGTTTTCGACGGATGGCTCGCCCAGCCGCGCGCGCACGGCGTCGGGGGTGTCGCCCAGCGTCACGCCCGCGAGCGAGAGCGGGCTCCACGGCGTCGCGCCTGGCGTGGGAACGGCTAGCAGTTTGTATGGTGTCGGCGTTGGCGACGGTGACGCCGACGTGGCGAGCAGGACGATGAGCGCGCACGCGATCATGCCCGCATCACACCGCGACGGGGCTGCCTAGCTGCTCGGGATTGGCGATAAAACCTGCGACCGCAGACGCGGCGGCGACATACGGGCCGGTGAGGTAGACCTCGCTCTTGACGTGGCCCATGCGCCCTTTGAAGTTGCGATTCGTCGTGGAGATGCAGCGCTCGCCCTCGCTCAGGACGCCCATATGTCCGCCGACGCACGGCCCGCAGGTCGGCGTCGACACGACGCACCCGGCATCGATGAAGATCTCGGTGAGACCCTCGATGATGCACTGCTTGTAGACTTTTTGGCTGCCGGGGATGACGATGCAGCGCACGTCTGGATGGATGGAGCGCCCTTTGAGGACCTCAGCCGCCTGGCGCATGTCTTCGATGCGCCCGTTCGTGCACGTGCCGATGACCGCCTGATGGATCTTGATGTCGTTGAGGTCCGATGCGTTCTTGGTGTTCTCGGGCAGCCAGGGAAGCGCGACCTGCGGCTCGATCTTCGAGCAATCGATCGTGATGACCGACTCGTACTGCGCGTTCTTGTCCGCGTGGTAGACGGTATAGTTCTTCTTGCCGACGGCCGCGCAATACGCCTCGGTCATGGCGTCGACGGGGAAGATGCCGTTCTTCGCGCCCGCCTCGATCGACATGTTCGCCATCGTGAAGCGCCCGGAGATCGGCAGCTCTTTGACCACCGGCCCGGTGAACTCGATCGCCGCGTAGATGGCGCCGTCGACGCCCACGCGGCCGATGGTCGTCAGGATCAGATCCTTGCCATGCACGTAGGGGCGCAAGGCGCCCTCATAGATCACCTTGATGCTGGGAGGCACGCGAACCCACATCTCGCCGGTCGCGAAGGCCGCGGCGATATCGGTGCTGCCCACGCCGGTCGCGAACGCGCCGACGCCGCCGTACGTCGTGGTGTGGCTGTCGCCGCCGATGATCGTCTCGCCCGGCCCGACCATGCCGTTCTCGGGCAGCACGACGTGCTCGATCCCGCCGCGGCCGACTTCGAAGTAATGCACGATGTGCTGCTCTTTGGCGAAATCTCGCATCATCGTCGACAGCGTCGCCGTCGCGATGTCTTTGTTGGGCGTGAAGTGGCTCGGGCACAGCGCGATCTTGCCGGGATCCCAGACTTTGGTCGCGCCTTTGATCTTGCGGAACTCGGTGATCGCGACGGCCGCCGACAGCTCGTTGGCCATGACGAGATCGAGGTCGATCGAGATGATATCGCCGGGGCTCACGTCGGCTTTGCCGGCGTGCGCGGCGAGGATTTTTTCGGTCTGGGTCATCGGCCGTGCCATGCGAGTCCTCCGCGGATGCGTGCGATACTCACGGTTCGGCGTGATCGCGAAGCGTACCTAGGTCTTGCCCATGAAGGAGGTGACGTCGAAGAACATGCTGGCGTGGTCCTTCGTATCTATGCACTCAAGGTCGAGTTGGTCTATCTTGCGTGCGCCGATCGAGAGCAGCGTTTGGTTCGCGACCGTCCACGCCGAGCAGCCGCCGCGGTGCGTCGCGTAGTACTGCTCGAAGCGCACGCCTTCTTGTTCGTCGTGCGCGTGCAGCACATAGGCGCGACCCAGGCTCGAACCGTCGTGTGGATCCGGCACGGGCTCGGGCGGCGGCGCCGAGGGCGCGTGCGTGTCGTACAGCGTGATCGCGTGCACGCCTGCGGCGGTGAGCTCATACAGCCACACGAAACCCTGTTGGTCCTCATAGACTGCGACGGCAATGGCGGGGGCGACCTGGCGGGCCTCTTTGGCTTCGCCGCGCAGCGCTTTGATCTGCCCGTAGTCGAAGCCGGGCTGGACGCCGTACGGATCTTTCAAACCATCGAGCGGCCCGCTGATGTCGATCGGAAACGCCTGGACGTACTGTACGACCTGTTGGTGCTCGCGCACGATCATGTAGGCGTTGGTCGTCGGCCCGGGATACCAATCCAGCAGCGAGCCGTCGGGCTGGATGCGCACGAGCAGCGGCGTGCCGAGCTTGCTGCGCAGCCCCGCCGCCGGAGTGCCGGGTGCGATGCCCTGCCACATGTGCGCACCCGGCGGAGCCGTGCGCACCGGCGTCGGCGCGGCGCTGGCGGCCGGACTCGGGCTAGCGGCCGCGGTCGGGGTCATGGACGGAGCGGGCGACGCAGGCGACGCTACGAGCAGCGCCGCCGCCGCGAACAGGGCAGCGATCAACTGGTCGTGCGCTTCGCGAACGACGACGTGGCTATCGGCGCGAGCCAGCCGACGACGATGCCGGCGACGATGCAGCCGATGGCGGCGATCTGATCGACGCGGCTCTGGTCGTGGAAGTTCTTGATGAGCAGAGCGGCAAGGCCGATCGTTCCGATCGCAGGCAGGACCACGCGCGTGAGGTCGAACCACTTCGTGCCTTTGCGCAGGAAATAGACCACGCACGCCGCTCCGGTGGCGATGAAGGTCATGCCGAGCAGGATCGACACGATGTTGTCGACGTCATCGAGGCTCGCATACACCGTCGGTTCGAGGCCGAGCAGAAGCGCCAAGATCAACGCGCCGACGGTCACGACGCCGATGCTGAACGCCGGCGTGCCGAATTTCGGATGCACGACACCGAACGCTTTGGGCAGCAGGCCGTCGCGCGCGGCGGAGAAGAGCAGGCGCGACAGACCGAGCTGGCCGGTCCACAGCGTCGCGCCGGTTGACACGATGACGGTCAGCACCATGGCCCAGGTGCGCCAGCCGCCGCCGAGCTGATCCGCGACATAGGCAAGGGTGTCCGTGGCGTGCGCCGCCAGACCCGACAGCGGAGCGACGCGCATGAACGCGACCGCGCAGACGAGCATGATCGCGGTGGTGGTCACGAGTGCGACGAGCGCGCTGCGCCCCGGTTGCCGGGTCGAGCCGGTATTCTCTTCGGACGTGTAGGTCGAGATCTCCCAGCCGTCGGCGACCCAGATGGCGAGCACCATAGCGGTGAGGAAACCTGCGCCGCCGCCGCTGCCCCAGGTGAGCAGCGATCCGGCGTGGCCGCCCGGGACCACCGGATGCATCAGCGCGAATGCCGCGAACAGCAACAGCGCGCCGAGCTCGAGGATAAGGAAGACGGCGGACGCATCGGCGGTCGGGCGCATGCCCCAGGCGAGCAGCAGCCCGGCGGCCACGATCCAGGCGCCGCCCACGATTGCGACGGCAAACGGGTTGTCGGCCAGTTGCGGTCCGACCATGTGGAGCGGGTTATCGAGGAAGCGCAGCGTGTACACGCCGGCGGGCACGACCGTCGCCATCGCCGCCCCGAAATACGAGAGCATCACGATCCAGCCGGAGAACGCCCCGGTGCGCGTGCCGAACGCGAGCCGCGCCCACGCATAGGTGGAACCGGCATCCGGGTGTTCTTCGCACATGCGATGGAAGGCGATCGCGATGAACATGACCGGCACGGTGAGGATGATCAGCGCGAGCGGCGCGCCCGCGCCCGCCGCTGCGATCATCAGGCCAAACGTCGCCGCGATCGAATAGGCCGGCGCCATGCTGGCCGACGACAGGATCGACAGGTCGAGGAAACCGAGGACTCGGGCGAGGTGCGCTGACGGTGCGACGCTTGCGCGCGGTGGCGCCGCTACCACGACGTCACGTATGTTGGAGGGTCGCTGTGGCGTTTAGAAGCCCAGCGCCTTGTTTGACGGGATTGCCGATATCGGTGGCATAGGTCTGCAGCAGCACCTTGACGCTCGCCGACGTCAAAGCGGGGTTCTTGGTGAGCATCAGCGCGGCGACGCCGGAGACGTGCGGCGTCGCCTGCGAGGTGCCCGCGATGAAGATGCCGTGGCCCGCGAGCGAGTGCGCCGTCGTCGAGTAATTGTTGGTGATCCACTGGAGATAGTCGGGCGGCTGGCTCGGCGTGCAGCTGCTCTGCGATTGGTTGATGCATGGGTCGCCGCCCGGTGCGACCAGCGTCAAACCGTTCTGGTTCGTCCCCCAGTTCGAATAGCCCGCGATGACCTCAGGCGGGTTGCTTGGAAAATTGATGTCGTCGAGCGCGGTCGCGCCGACCGCGATGACACCTGGGCAGTCGGCCGGCGCGTCGATCGTCCCCAGTCCGTCGTTGCCCGAGGCGACCACGACGACGACGCCTTTGCCGAGCGCCGCGTTGATGGCGTTGCCCTCCGTCGTGTCGCATGTGCCCTGGGCGCCCAAGCTCAGATTGATGACTTTGGCGCCGTTGGCCACGGCCCAGTTGATGCCCGCAGCGATGTCCAGGTTGCTGGCGGTCGGCGATGGATTCGAAACGGTCGGCGTCGGGAACACGCGCACTTCCAAAAGATCGGTGTTCCAGCCGACGCCGGCAAAGCGGGTGACGTTGTTGGTCACCGACGCGGCGATGCCGCTGACGTTGCTGCCGTGCCCGTCCATGTCTTGCGCGCTGCCGGCGGTATCCAGCGCGCCGCCGCCCTTGTCGAAAACCGCGGAGTTGACGACTTTGGAGCAGATGTCGACGTTATTAGCGTCGTAGCCGGTGTCGATGATCGCGATCGTCACCGCCGCGCTTCCTTTATAGTTCGTCCACGTCGCGGGCATCTGGATGGCGTACATGTCCCACTGCACCGGATTGACCGTCTGCGGCGACGTCAGCTGCGCGGCGGTGCCGAAGTCGACATCATCTGGGATATCCTGAAGATAGCGTGCCATGAGAGGCTTGGCTTCGGCGATGCCGCGCGTGCCCGCAAGAGAGGCGGCCGCAGCGGCGGGATCCTGCGTCTGAGGGATGCTGTAGACGGCGTAGCCGAGCTCGCTCGGCGGCTGCACCTGCACGGCGCGCACGCGCGCCATCGCCGCCGCGACCTCCGGCTCGGAACCGGTGCCGGTGAACTTGACGGCGAGCTCGCCGGGGACGTACGGCTGGCGCGGCTGGCGCCCGGGAAGGCGCCGGGAGAACGACGCTTCTTCGCCCGCGATCTGGATGCTCGTCGCGCCGGCGTTGCAGCCGGTCAACGGCGTAGGTCCAGGCGGCGGCGTCGGACCGACGCTGCTGCTGCTCTTGCCGTTGCACGAATTGGCCATAGACGCGACCGATGCCGCCGCGACCAAGGCAAAGACAAACCAGGAACCGCTGGAACGGTGCTTCATTCCTCGCGTTTTTTCTGAAGGGGGACCGGGGTGACCTTTTTGTGGTCGGCGCGACGAAGCTCGTAGTAGGCGACGTCGAGACCATAATACTGTCGCGTTCCTTGGTACGTGAGGCCGCTCTTCTCGAGCACGCGGCGCGAGGCGGCGTTCTCAGGCCGCGCGATGCCGACGATCATGTCGAGGTCGGTCGTGGCGAAACCGAAGTCGACGACCGCGCGAGACGCTTCGGTGGCGATGCCGGCGCCCCACCAGCGCTCGCCGAGCGCGTAACCGACCTCGATCAACTCGCCCTTGTCGAGCCGCTGGAGCACGGCGTGGCCGAGCAGATCGCCGCTCGCCCGGTCGACGACCGCCCAGAAGCGGTCGCGCGGATCGCGATCCGGGCTGAGCAGGCGCGCCCAGGTGAGCACGGCCTCCTCGCGCGTGCGCGGCTCGCCCGTGCCGGAGAGCCAGCGCATGACCGGCCGCTGCGAGAGTATCGCTGCGAAGTACGGCTCGAAGTCGGCCTCGGTGAAACTGCGCAGGATGAGGCGCGGCGTTTCTATGGCCGGCGGCATCAGCGCGCGGCCTTCCAGAGCATCGTCATCGCCGCCATCGCCGCGCGGCGCTGTACCATCTCGCGGTCTCCGGGCAGCATGAGCTTGCGCACGTCGGCGGTCTCGTCCGGGCCGGCCAGAGCGACGTACACGAGACCGACCGGCTTCTCTTCGCTGCCCCCGCCCGGTCCCGCCACGCCGGTGACGGCGATAGCGCACGACGCGCGCAGATGCGCCTGCACGCCGACGGCCATTGCGGTCGCGACCTCGGCGCTCACCGCGCCGTGCTGCTCGATGAGATCGGGCGCGACGTCGAGGAAATCCAGTTTCGCCTCGTTCGCATACGAGACCACGCCGCCGAGGTAATAATCCGAAGAGCCGGGGACGCTTGTCAGCATCGTGGCGATGCGGCCGCCCGTGCACGACTCGGCGGTGGCCAGCGTCCAGGCGCGCGCGCGCAGCAGCTCGCCGACGACCTGCTCGATCGGTCCGCCGTCCACGGCGTACACGCAATCGGGCAGCCGCTCGCGGATACGCGGTTCGAGCTCGTCGAGCATCGCGATCGCCTCGGCGCGAGTGGCGGCTTTGGCGGTGAGCTTGACGTCGACTTGGCCGTAGTGCGCCAGCACGGCGATGCTGGGATTGACGCCGGCGTGGAACAGGTCGGCGATGCGCGCGTCGAGATCGGACTCGCCCAGGCCGATCGTGTTGAGCACGCGCGTGACGATGGTCGCCTCCACGCCATAGCGCTTGACGAGCCATGGCACGACTTGCTGGGTGATCATCTCCTTCATCTCGCGCGGTACGCCCGGAACCGCTATGAGCGCCCGTCCATCTTCTTCTACGATGAAGCCCGGCGCGGTGCCCTGATCGTTATCGAGCACGATCGCGCCGGCCGGCATCATCGCTTGTCGGGCGTTGTTCTCGGCCATCGGCCGGCCGAGGCGCGCGAACATCGCTTTGATGCGCTCGAGGCTGGCTTCGTGGAGTTCGAGGGCGCGTCCAGTCGCGGCGGCGGCGCCGTCGCGCGTGAGGTCATCGACCGTCGGGCCCAAACCGCCGGCGATGATGACGCAGTCGGCGCGCCCGAGCGCTTCGCGCGCCGCGGCCGCGATGCGCGCCGCGTTGTCGCCGACGGACGTCTCGCGGTGCACGTCGATGCCCGCATCGGCCAGCGCCTTGGCGATGAAGGTCGTGTTGGTGTCGACGAGCTGGCCGAGCAGCAGCTCGGTTCCGACCGTGATGATCTCGGCGCTGGCCACGCGGCTACTTGATCGGGCCGGTCTTGGGCTCGAGCAGTTCGACGACGATTCCGTTGGGATCTTCGATCATGGCGAGCGCGCGGGTTCCGCCCGGCGACTTCTTGGGCTCCTTGACGATCTTGACGCCGTCGCGGCGCAGGCGCTCCACCAGGTCGGTCAGGGGGCCGTCGATCTCGAGCGCGAGGTGTTCGTAGCGGTTGCCGAGCTGATACGGCGGATGTGCTTCCAAGTCGTAGACCAATTCGATGTACGCGTCCCAATCGCGGCCGACGAACGCCATGTCCGCGTTGCCGGGATAGTGCGCCTTGTCGAGCAGTTTCAGGCCGAGTTTTTTGGTGTAGAAATCGATCGTCTCGTCCATGTCGTTGACGAAGATGGACGTGTGAAGGTAGCGCGACATCACCGGCTCCTCTTGGTCGTTCGCTTGGCCTTGCGTTTGACCGGGCGTTTGACCGGACGTTTGGCCAGCACGCTGAGCTCCCATCGGTAGCCGTCAGGGTCGTGGAACCACAGGCCCATGTTCTTGGATCCCGACGCCTCGGGTCCGATCTCCTCGCCCGGATCTTCGAGCTCGACGCCCTTGCGCTTGAGCTCGGCGAGCGCATCGCGCAGCGCCTTCATATCGTTCAGATGAAAGGAGACGTGGTCGAGCACCTCCGGACGGGGCTCGCCTTTGAGCAGCACGATCGTCACCGCGTCCGTGCCGATGAGCACCCCGTCAGGAAACGAGAAGAGCTTTTTCACGTTGAGGTTTTTCACCCACCAGTGCGCGCTCTTCTCGGGATCACGCACGCTGATGCCGAAATGTCCGACGGTGCCGAGCTTGATGGGCATCTTCTGCTCCTTACTCACCCGCGCTCAAGAGCGCGGGACTACATCAATAATCTACAGGGCGGAGGTAGAACTCGTTGATCGCCGTGGTCGAGATCAATGCGGTGGTCGCGAGGTGCCGCTTCCAATGGGTCGCGTCGACGCGCCGTTTGACCAGCTCGACCTGTTCGCGCGGATAGCCCGCCGCGATCATGTCCGCCATAGTATACCCCATGAGCAGCCGGTTGAGGATCTTGTCGGCCTGGGCATAGGTGATGCCGAGGTCTTCTTCGTCGGTCTGGCCGCGGATGAGATCGGCGGTCGCCGGCTTGTCGATGACGACGTCGGGCACGCCGAGCTGCCGGGCGAGCTCCCAGACCTGGGTCTTGAAGAGATCGCCGATCGGGTTGATCGGCGGCGAATCGTCCCCATGCCAGGTGAAGTAGCCGAGCATGCGCTCGGATTTGTTGCCCGTGCCGATCGGCAAGCCGTCGATCTTTGCGCCCTGGTCGAAAAGCACGATCATGCGCGCGCGGGCCATGACGTTGCCGCGCCGCTGCGCCGAGGCGTCGGGCTCGTGCTTGAGATAACCGTCGACCGCGTCGCTGATGTCGATGAGTCGTTCTCGGATGCCGGTCTTCTCGATCACGAGCGCTGCGTGTTCGAGGCTTTCGCTGCTGGAAGTGCGATACGGCAGACGCAGACCGAGCACGTGTTGCGGGCCGAGCGCGCGGGCGCACAAGTAAGCGACGACGGCGGAGTCGACGCCGCCGGAAACGCCGACGACCGCTTCCGTGATCCCGCGGCGGCGGACGAGCTCGTCGTGGATGAATGCGACCAGCCAGCGCTCGACAAGCGCAGCATCGATGACCGGCGTGTCGTCGCGCGGCGGCGCGGTGACGATCTTGAAGGCTCGGCTCACGATGGGCGCCCGGCTTTCCGCCGCGCCTTGGACTTTGGAGCGGTCGAATTGCGTTTGTGTGGAGCCGTCGAATTCATTCGACCGTTCACCCGCGCCCGCTTCGCCGACTTCTCCGTCTCCTCGCCCTCGACTGCCAGCAACGCCGGGATCAGTTCGGGCAGATTGGATTCGAGGTCGCCGAGGGCCGGCAGCGCGGCTCGCGCGACGGCGACATCCTCGAGGTTGACCGGCGCGCGCACGATGGCGGTGCCGGCGAACGGCGCTTCGACGCGCAAGTCGCCGAACGGTCCTACGAGACGCGAGCCGCCGGTGAAGCCTTTGCCGCCTTCGAAGCCGACCAGACCCGCGTAGGCGATGAAGACGCCGTGTTCGGCTGCCGCCACGCGGATGATCTCACGCCACAGCCGCACGTTGTCCGGTTCGAAATCTTCCATGCCGCGCCCGGGAGATGCGCTCGGGATGTAGATGATCTGCGCGCCGCGCAGCGCTGCGAGCGTGGTGGCCAGCGAATGACAGGCATCCTCGCAGATCAGGATCGCGGCGCGGCCGTACGGGGTGTCGAACGCTGCGATCGTCCGCCCGCGCGTGACGAAGCGCTCCTCGTCGAAGACGCCGTAGGTCGGCAGGAAGAGCTTGCGATGCACGTGGCGCAAGCGAGGGCGCGCGCCGACGGTGGCGTAGAGCGCGCTGTTGTAGAGCTTATCGTTCGCGTCGATCTCGTAGAAGCCGAGAACGACGTCGAACGAGGCGCGCTTGGGAGCATGCGATCTCGCAAGCCGCACGAGTCGCGCAAACGCTTCGCGGGCGGTGAGACTGACGTCGCGGACGCCGCCCTCGACGAAATAGCCGGAGAGCGCGGCCTCCGGAAACACGACGACGTTGGGGAAGTCGTCGCGGTCGGCAGCGAGGCTTGCGAACGCGTCGCCGATCGCCGCGAAATTGGCGTCGACGTCGCCCTTGCGGGGCGCGAACTGCACGAGCGCCAGCTCGAATTTCCTGGCATGCGCCATAGTGATGGATGCTTCTTTCCCGACGTGCGGGGGCCCCGCGCCCGGCCGGCTGCGGGTGCGGCCTTGACCATGCTGGAAGGAACTAAAGCCCGCTGCGGGAGCGTTTCCCACGTGGGGAGTCGCGCATTTCGAGGGGCGAGCTGACGATGAGATTTGAGACGATCGCGCTGGTATCCGCGCTGCTGCTCGTACCCATGGTAGCGTTAGCTCCCGCTCAAGCCGGCACCGCTTCCGTGGTCGCGCTCGCGTCACCAACGCCGACGGGGACGCCCACACCGACGGCGACTCCCACGCCGCATCCAACTGCGACTCCCACCCCCGTTCCGACATCGACGCCGACGGCGGCTCCGACGCCCACGCCATTCGTGGCGACCGCACCGCCTCCCACATCTCCGCCGACTTCGCCGCCGACGCCGATTCCCACACCCACGCCGATCGCTGCGACTCCCTTCTTGCCGCCGGTGCCGTTGTCGGGACCAAGCGCGGCGCCGCCGCCCACGCCGACGCCGCCGCGGGGCGTGCAACGCCAAGTCCTGAGCACGACGAATAACACCACGAAGGCGTATGTCAATCCGCAGTGCAGCATGTCCAACGCGCGCTCGGTGGTTCCGCTTCTTCAATCGGGTGAGGCGCTCGTCGGATGGAACTTCTCTCAGGGCGCTCGGTGCGGCGTCATCTACCGCTCGGGCATCTGGTTCCGTGACGCGGCCAAAGGCGCTAAAGTGGTGGACGCGACGCTGACGTTCTACGTCTCGCGCAGCTCGTCGACTGCGCAGGGCAATCCGCTCACCGGCAACGTGTCGTGCGCCGCTCAACTGCAGACGGCCAATGCGATGTGGATGAACAATCCCGACAGTCCCGCCGCGCTGCTGGGAACTCCGTATCTGGTGTTTCCGGCGAATCGTCCGGGTGACACGGAGACATCCGGCCAGTTCTCGATCAGCAACGGCATGTTCGTCAGCATCGACGTGACGCGGGCCGTCCAGGAATGGGCGGCGGGGACGCGCCCGAACTATGGCTTCGTCCTGGTCCCGGAACGGGCTGATTTTTCAAGCGGCGCGGATCGCTGCTATTCGGCGTACAACGGCTTCACGTTGACGATCGACGCCCAGTAAGACCGCGTATCCTGTCCCGTTCTTGTAGGGCGATCGCCATCCCCAGATTCGGGCTCGCCTGGGGATAAGTTCTGCGCAAAATCGCGCGAAAGCCCGCCGCATCGGGCCTCCCATTTGAACGAACGGCCGTTCGAAATTTTTCTTGAATCAGCCATATTTCCGCTATATAATGGGGTCCATTAGGCCTATTACCACTATAGGTAGGGCCGCTCAAGCGTTCGTCGAACTATTGTGCGCTGTTCTTGAGGACCAGCGGTGTGCGCGTCTCCCCGCGCGGCTTAGAGAGAGAAAGGACATCAACACCCCATGAAGATCCAGCGGCGCTTCACCCAACCCGGCATCGATCCGCTCGACACGATCGACTGGGATCGTAGGTCTTCGGTCATCCGGGAGCCCGACGGCACAGTCGTGTTCGAGATGCACGATATCGAGGTGCCCAAGGCCTGGTCGCAAGTCGCCACCGACATCCTCGCGCAGAAGTATTTCCGCAAAGCCGGCGTGCCGCAGCCGGATGGGTCGCTCGGTCGCGAGACCTCGGCGCGCCAGGTGGTGCGCCGCCTCGCCGGTTGCTGGACCGATTGGGGACGCCGCTACAAGTATTTCGACAGCGAGGAAGACGCTGCCGCGTTCGACGCCGAGATCACGCACATGCTGATCAACCAGATGGCGGCGCCGAACTCGCCGCAATGGTTCAACACAGGCCTCGCCTACGCGTATGGGATCACTGGTCCCTCACAGGGCCACTACTTCGTCGATCCCGACACGAAAGAGCTGACGCGCGCGAAAGATTCCTACACGCATCCACAACCCCATGCGTGCTTGCCAGGCCGGGCAATAGTCGACACTTTACAAGGTCCAATGCCAATCGAAGAGATTTATCGACGCAATCTCGTTGGATTAGCTGTATACGATAAAGAGGGAATCACCCACGTTCGCGCAGCGAAGAACAATGGAATCAAGCGCGTTTTTCGCGTGAATCTGGCGCTTGGCAAGTTCATTGAAGCTACGGCCGATCATCTCGTCCTTGTCGACGACCCACAGCGTGGATTCCTTTGGTCCGAAGTCTCTAACCTGACACCTGGCATGCGGCTCGTTCGTCGTTTTGATGCGGAACTTGTTCGGACACTGCATTTCTTGGACAGACAGAATCTTCAAAATCCTTTAGTGGCTGAAGTTGCGCGTGGCATTGCAGAGGCCACTGGGAGTCGGCTGCAAACACTAACGGCGCCGGCACTATATCCGGTAGAGATCGAGTCCATTGAACAACTGGCCGAGGAAGTCGTTTATGACATTGAAACTGATAGTCACAACTTCCTAACAAACAGCGTCGTGGTCCACAATTGTTTCATCCAGTCGGTCGATGACGATCTTGTCAACGATAACGGTATCATGGATCTATGGGTCCGCGAGGCTCGATTGTTCAAGTACGGAAGTGGCTGCATTTCCGGACGTGCGTTTGTACCAGTCGCCGGCCGCGGGCTCGTTCGGCTGGGGGAACTGTTCGACGAAGTCTCGCGCCATCGGCCCGTCGTTAATTTTGATGGCAAAGGCCGATTTGTCAATGTCCGCGACATGGGACTCAAGACGCTATCGCTTGACAAGAAAAGCGGACGTATCGTAGAGGACCCGATCGAGTTGGTCTGGTCATATGAAATTCCCAAAGAAGATAAGATAACCGTCAGCTTCGACTCGGGTGCCAGAGCGACCGTATCAGCGTGGCATCCTTTCATGGTTTGGGATGGTCGCGATATCGTGGAGCGCCGCGCAGATCAACTTGTCCGTGGTGATGCAGTGATCGGTCCCAACTCCTCAACGACGCGTCACATCGATAACAACAGCACAGCCAAACCGCTTTCTTACAAAGTACCGTGGTTTCATACCGGCAAGAACCTGACGGTGACGCCGGATACCGAGATCGCTTGGCTCGTCGGCTATTTCATCGGAGACGGTTCTTTAGGGTGGCGCCGTCAACGCACGGTGCGGCGGGGCCGCGCGTATACCTATCGCAGTCTACGTCTTCGGTTCCACGACGAGGATCGCGAGCCGTTAGAGCGCACTGCGCGAATCCTTCGCAGTCGTTTCGGCGCAGGCAGCTCCATTTCGCAAGACGGCCGAGGCAGTAAGGGGCTATCCTTGACGTGCACCAAGGCTGCGGCGACAGCATTCTTTTCGGAAATCGTGCATGCGCCCGGAGCCAAAGGTGCGACGCTTTCCGTTCCGGATTTCATCAAGACAGGCGACTCGGAGCTGCAACTCGCGTTCCTTGCTGGCTTGATAGATTCCGATGGTACCGTCGCAGATGGTCGTGCGAACTATACGTCGGAGTGCCGAACGTTCGTCGAAGAAGTAGCGGTGATGGCCTCTTTGCTTGGTCTAGGCGGCGGCATTGTGAAGAACGGAAATACGTTCTCAACGGCGATCATCCGGCGATCGACCAGCGTTCGGCGCGCGCAAGCTGTAGCGAAGAATCTTGCCACGCCGAAGCATGCCGCAGCCTTACAAGACCCGGCACATGAGAATCGCCGTCACACGTGCATGCCGATCGACGCAGATCTCGGAGAGCGCGTCTTCCCAGAACGGGACCAGTACGGTCTCCATGGCTTTTCGGGAGGTGAGCGTTTTCACGTCGGGCGGCTTGTATACGAGGGAATCGTTAATCCCGCCAAGGTCCTTGCGGCCATTGCTGCTCGGCCTGAGGAACAAGTCGACGCGGAACTCGAACGGATTCGCCTCGTCGCCGAGGGCGTCACGTTCGTCACGGAGGTTGCCCCTTGCGTCGAGGATGTTCCATTCAACGATCTTACAACGCGGAAAACAAATACCTACCTGGCTGGTGAGCGTGGTCTCGTCGTCATACACAACACCGGTACTAATTTCTCCAATCTTCGCGCTGAGGGCGAGAAACTTTCGGGGGGCGGCACCTCGAGCGGTTTGATGTCTTTTTTGCGTGTAGGCGATCGAGCGGCCGGCGCCATCAAGAGCGGCGGCACCACGCGACGCGCGGCCAAGATGGTCATCCTCGATATGGATCACCCTGACATCGAGAAATTCATCAACTGGAAGGTCGAGGAAGAAAAGAAAGTCGCGGCGCTCATCGCGGCCGGCTATGCCAGTTCATACGAAGGCGATGCCTATCAGACCGTCTCCGGTCAGAACTCTAACAACACCGTGCGCGTCTCGGACAAATTCGTCGATGCGGTGCGCAAAGACGGAACATGGGATCTGTTATGGCGGAAAGACAAGTCAATCGCGCGTTCAGTTCGTGCACGCGACCTTTGGGATGAGATCGCGCGCGCGGCGTGGAGTTGCGCAGATCCTGGCGTGCAGTTCGACGATATCATCAACTCGTGGCATACGTGCCCAGCGGGCGGTCGCATCCGCGCGAGCAATCCGTGCGTGACGGCAGATACCCGAATCGCGACGAGCAACGGCTATGTTGTAGTCTCGGATCTCGTTGGACGGCAGTTCACTGCGCTCGTTGACGGCGTTGAGTATCAAAGCACGCCGGAAGGCTTCTTTCCAACCGGCGTCAAGCAAGTCTACGAGCTTCGAACGCGTGACGGCTTCGCTGTCAAAGCAACTGAGGACCATCTGTTCTTAGCTGTCAATGATGATGACTCGGAAACTTGGCTCCCGCTTCGAGAAATCGTTTCCGGTAAACGGCTGGCGCTGCATAGCCACGTCTCTCGCCTAGTCTTCGCGGCCTCAAGAGACAGCGTTGGTGATGTCGCCCTGACGACGGAGCTAAGTCCGTTCCGCCAGACGGCGGTGGTCATGGACATAACGCCGCTGGGCGTTAAGCCCGTTTTTGATTGCACAGTGCCTGGCAAGAACGCTTTTGACGCAAATGGTTTCTATGTTCATAATTGTTCTGAATATATGTTTTTAGATGATACGGCCTGCAACTTGGCCAGCATCAACCTGATGAAGTTCTATGACTCGTCTAAGAGTCAGTTTGACGTCGATAGCTATCTGCACGCGATTCGGCTGTGGACCGTCGTGCTCGAGATATCGGTGCTGATGGCTCAGTTCCCAAGCCCCGAGATCGCCCGTAAGTCGTACGAATACCGCACGCTTGGCCTCGGCTACGCGAATCTCGGTACGCTGCTCATGGTCTCGGGTATTCCGTATGACTCGCCGCGCGCACTCGCGACGGCCGGCGTCATCTCCGCTATGCTGACCGGCGAATCGTACGCGACATCGGCTGAGCTGGCCCGCGATCTCGGCCCGTTCCCGCGCTACAAGGACAACGCGGACTCGATGCTGCGCGTCATGCGCAATCACAAGCGCGCCGCGTACAACTCCACGGCGTCCGAGTACGAGGAGCTCGCGGTCATCCCGATGGGCATAGACCCGTCGCTCGCCCCGTCTTACCTGCTGGCCGCGGCGCGCGACAGCTGGGATCGCGCAGTGGAGCTAGGCAAACTGCACGGTTATCGCAACGCGCAGGCCACATGCATCGCGCCGACCGGCACGATCGGCCTGATCATGGACTGCGACACCACCGGTATCGAACCCGACTTTGCACTCGTCAAGTTCAAGAAGCTCGCCGGCGGCGGCTACTTCAAGATCATCAACCAGTCCATCCCTGAAGCTCTGCGCAACCTCGGCTACACACAAACGCAGATGGACGACGTCATCCGCTACGCGAAGGGTACCGGCTCGCTCTACGGCGCTCCTTACGTGAACGCAGAGACGCTTAAAGCACGCGGGTTCACCGATGAGGACATCGCCAAGGTCGAAAAGGCGCTTCCGTCAGCGTTTGAGGTCGGTTTTGCGTTCAACCAGTTCACGCTGGGTGAGGCGACGATGCAGCGTCTCGGCTTCGACGCCGAACAATACACGGCGACGGACTTCGACCTGCTGCGCGCGCTTGGCTACTCGCGTGAAGAGATCGAGACGGCGAACAACTACATCTGCGGCACGATGACGATCGAGGGCGCACCACACCTCAAAGAGGAGCACTATCCCGCGTTTGACTGCGCCAACCGGTGCGGCAAGCTCGGCAAGCGCTTCATCCATCACATGGGCCACGTCCGCATGATGGCGGCCGCGCAGCCGTTTATCAGCGGTGCGATCTCCAAGACGATCAATATGCCCAACGAGGCGACTGTCGACGAGATCAAAGAGGCCTACATGCGTTCGTGGGAACTCGGCATCAAAGCCATGGCGCTCTACCGCGATGGTTCGAAACTCTCGCAGCCGCTCTCGAACAAAAGCTCGGACAAGACCGCGCAAGAGGACGACAAACAGCTAGCACTTTCGGAGGAGTTCGCCAAGCAGCTCGAGGCTGCTCGCAAGCAGCGCGCCGAAGAGCTGCGCCCCGACGAGATCCTCGCCGCCGCCCAGCGCATCCTCGCCAACACGACCTCGACCGATTTCAAACGCCAATTCGCCAAAGCCATCGAGCGCAACCGGCTGCCCGCCAAGCGCCGCGGCTGGACGCAAAAGGCGAAGATCTCGGGTCACACGGTCTTCCTACGGACCGGCGAATACGCCGATGGCACGCTTGGCGAGATCTTCGTCGACCTGCACAAAGAAGGCGCGTCGTTCAGAAGCCTTATGAATTGCTTTACCGGCGACACACGTTTCTTCGACGGCAATTCTCTTGTTACGCTCAAGTCCAAGGCCGGCCAAGCAGTGACCGTTACGTGCGCTGATGGACTTCGCCGACGCGGCTGGGTAGTTGAGTTCGGCGAGCAGCCAATTCAACGTGTTGTCCTCAAGACGATCGGTAGTAAGGGAAGCGCTTTCAGGCGCACCTTTACCGTCACGCCGAATCACCGCTGGGTTCTCGAGGATGGATCGGTAACGACGTCTCTCAAAGTTGGCGACTGTCTCGGCGCAGCCCGAATCGAGTGTGTCAGCGAACTCGATCCTGAAGGCTTCATGCACGGGTTTGTGTTCGGCGACGGTGACCAGCACGTCCACTATCCGCAGCGCTACCACTTGAGGCTATGCGGCGCCAAGGACCAAGCACACTTACCAGTGCTGGCAGGCCTCGCGCATACCATCGTCCATCCGCCTTCTTTGCACGGAGATCCGCGTCTTACGTTCATATCGCCTGACATAGCGCTTAAGGCCTTGCCTGATACCAGTCGACACAGCCGTGCCTACGTGGCGAGCTTTATAAGAGGATGGATGAGCGCCGATGGCGGCTCGAACTGCCGCGGCGCCGAACTCCTCTGTACGAGCAATCAAGAAGCCGCCAAGTGGTTCATCGCCAATGCGCCGCTCTACGGGTACACGATAACCGGTGTCTCGATGAACGACAAGCCGACCAACTTCGGACCGCGCACTGCGCCCCTTTGGCGGATTACAGCGCGTCAAACGATGCTGCCGTATTTTGTAGAATCCATCGAGCCGCTCGATGGCCAAGAACCTGTCTATTGCGTCGTCGAGCCGACCACGAGCACATTTGTGCTTGAAGGGGGCGTGCTCACGGGTAATTGCTTTGCTATAGCTGTTTCGATCGGTCTGCAATACGGCGTACCGCTCGAGGAGTTCGTGGACAAGTTCGTGTTCACGCGCTTCGAGCCCAACGGCTTCGTCGACCATCCCAACATCAAACACGCGACTAGCGTGATCGACTACATCTTCCGCGTGCTCGGCATGGAATATCTCGGACGCACCGACTTCGTCCAGGTCAAGCCGGAGGACCGCGATGTCGACGCCGTCACCCACGAAGACGCGGCGCAAGCCGAGTTCGAGGCGCATGTCGCCGCACAGCAGGTGCACGACGATCCGGGCAACGGCCATGGCGGCCCGAATGCCGGGCCGGGAAATAACCCACGCATCAAGAGCGCCAATGGCGCCAACGGCGCGCACGGTTCTGGCGCGAGCCAAGCTGCGCAGACGTCCGCCATCATGGATCCGACGCTGGCCGCGCACCTCGCCGCCGTCCGCTCGCGCGAGGCGCAGATGGCGGCGATGATGGGCGACGCACCGCTGTGCGACGTATGCGGCTCGATCACGCGCCGCAACGGCGCCTGCTACGTCTGCGATAGCTGCGGCCGCAGCATGGGCTGTTCCTAACCGAATAATACTGCGATGACTCGAAAAGGAAGCGGCGGCCGCAAGGCCGTCGCTTCCTATTTCGCCAAAATCCGCCTGTGTCTGCGCCCAAGACCCTGCCCATCGACATACGTCCGTTCGCCGAGGGCGAACTCTCCGCGATCATCGAGATGCGCCGCGCGATGACGCTCGAGCTCGATGGCTCGGACCTTGACGCCGACGGCCTCTGGCGCGAGCGGTTCGCAGAATTCGTCACGGGCCTGATCGCGCGCCATGACGCCGCGTTCTTCGTCGCGCAGCACGACGGCGAACTCGTCGGCACCGGCGGCGTGTACGTCCTGCGCAACCATCGCAGCGAGATCTACGGCCAGCCCTCGGCCTACGTGACCAGCGTCTACGTCGCGCCCGCACATCGGCGTCTCGGCGTCGCGAAGCGCATCACCCAAGCAGCGATCGAGTGGGCGCGTGGCAAGGGCTGCGTGGTCGTGCGCCTGCGCGCTTCGAAACAAGGCCGCATGGTGTACGAATCGCTGGGCTTCACGCCCACCGAAGAGATGGAACTGCACCTGGACCGTTAGGGTTTGGCCCGCACGATATCCGAGATGTTCTCGATCGTGTGCGTCAGATACGTCTGGCCGTTTGGCAATCTGGCCACCGGATCGAACATGCCGCCGGGCACTTGATGCCCGACCGGGCCCAGCGAGATGATCTCGATCAGGCCCAACCGCCGCGCCCGGTTCCAAAAAGAGTTCCACGCGATCTTCCAGCGCGACGGGAACAACAGCGGGCCCAGCCGTTCCACCCCGTCCTTCTCCCCGACGAGATGGTGCAACATCATCAGATCCAAGAAGTCGTTCGCGCCGCTCATGACCCCGCCGAGCGAGATCACCTCGACCGGCGCGCCGATCGCCCGTTTGAGCAGGCCCGCCGATGCCGCCGACATCTGACCCCCGCCGCTGTAGCCTATCAACGTCACCGGAACGCCGCTGCCGACGCGGTAGCCGTCCTCGAGGAGTCCGTCGTACAGCACTTTGGCGATGCCGTAGTTGTAGATCGGTCCGTACCGCGAATCCGCCGAGACGGCGACGATGATCACGTTGCGCAGGTTGACGAACATGCCGAGCAGGCTGGCCGGATTGGCGAACCGCAGCTTGTCGACAATCGTCCAAAAGCCCGACCATATCGGGTCTTCTTCCAGCGGCTTGTTGAGCACGGAGTACACCATGAGGCCGCGCAGCAGGCGTACGCGCTGCGGCAGCGCCGGCGCGAGCGCGTCGAGAAAGGTCTCGACGTCGGGGGTGTACGTCGAGCTCGATTGCCCGATGCCGTCGAGATAGATGATATAGCGCGAGATCCCGGCCGCTCCCCCTCCGTCCGCGGCGACCTTCGACGCATCGCCCTGGATCTCGCCGCCATACCAACCGGCCCACCAACCCAGCGTTTCGAGCGGCGCGAGGATGGCGGCGACCAGCAACGCGACGACGCCGAACCATAACAGGTCGAACGGCAGCCGCAATGCGACCGGCAGATGGATGGTCCAGCCGAACAGCACGTTCTGGAGCGGCTTGACCGAGACCGCGATGACGACGCCGACGACCACAAAGCCGAGCGCGCCGATCAACGCCGTCACTCGGCGGCTCGGCGGATGCGCGGGTCGAGCCGACTGTGCCGCGCCCGGCGTTGCGGCAGTCGTCTGGGGTGCGGCCGGCTGCGCCTCGGCGCGCGAGATCGCCGCGACTTCGTCCATGTCGAAATCTTCCACGCCGGAGACCGCGCTCATGATCCGCGCCGTCAACAGCGCGACCGGCCGGCCGATGATCTGGCGCACGATCACGAGCGCGAGCCAGCCGACCCCCACGTAGAGGATGGCGTCGAGCACCGAGAGATGACCCACCGCGGCCACGCCGACCAGCGACGCGAGCAGGTACCAGATGCGCAGCAGCCAGCCGACCGGCACGCCCATGTACGGCAGCGCCTCGAGGAACCCCAGCAGCAGCGGCGCGTAGCTGAGCGCGAAGACGATCGCCAGCGAGCGCAGCGGGATGCGCGTCGCCAGCGGCAAGAACGTGATGGCCCACGTGCTCAACGTCAAGAACACGTAGGAGAACCCGAACAGCAATGCGGTGACCGCAAGACTGAGGAAAAACCGGGCCGGCTTGATGCGGTTGGCGAACAGCACGACGCTTTGCCCGATCGCTTCAGACAGGCCCGCCAAGAAGACGATCGCGAACGCGACCAGAGCGGAATCGCGCAGCGCCAACCCGGCGACGAACGCGTGCGGATCGAGCTCGAAGACGCCGCGCAGCGTCGTCCAGAGGTCAGGAGCGAGCGTCTGGACCGATTGATCCATCGACCTCTAACGCACGCCGCTCGGGACCGGCGGCGGGCCGGCCACCATCGGCTGTAGATTCTGCAGCGGGGTCAGCGGCACTTTGATGAATCCGCCCTGGGGACGGTCCAGGTCGAGGATGGTCGCGATGACCACCGCCAACATCGCCGCGAAAAAACAGAACGCGGGAAAGTCGAATTCCTTCACCCTGCCGAAATTCGCTCCCAGCAGGGCCGCCGCGATGAGCACGACGCAGATCAAGATGACCAGCACGGCGTCCGGAATCGTGGCGCTGAGCGCGGCGTCCTGCTCGGCGCTCAGATCGATCACGGCATTGAGCGTTTGGATGAACAGCGGCACCATCGTCGAGTGCGGATCGCGCTGAGCGGCGCTCATCGCCAGCGACCACATCTTGCTTTGCAGCGCCGCGCTGCGCCTGCCGGGCTCATCCCGCGCGCCCGGCTGGGTGCCCGCCGCGGCGAAGTCGATACGCGCTTGGACATACTCCCGCAGGGTCGACCACATCGGCACGGCGATCGACGGCTGGAGCAGATGGACCCGCAGGATCGTGGTGCCGATGGCGTTGGCCTCCTGCACCGTGACCTGGCGGCGCGCGTCGTAGCGCGACAGCGCGAGCGAGAACGAAAAACCGAGCAGCAATCCGACGAGCGCGAACGCAGCAGCGAGGATCACGCCGAATGGCGCGTCGTCCGCACTGCTCGCGCGCATCCGGCGGGTGACGAAATACGAGCCCAGGCCGACCACCACGATCAACACGAGGACGATCAAAGACGTCTCCCTGATATCCGCTGCGCTGAAACTCATCGCCCTCTTCCTTCTTCACACGGAGGCTCGGCGACCATCAGCTTTCCTGCGAACCGCCCATGTCCTGCCTGCGCGGCGGTCGCAAAAGAGGATTCCCCGCTATCGCGCGGCGAGAGTCCATTATGCCCGAAGGCCCCGACATCGCCGCCGCCACTTTTTATGCGAGCTTTTTGTTCGACGTCTCCGACACGATCGACCTGACCAAGCTCGGCAGCATCGCCGGTGAGAGCGCGCAGCCCGCGCCGTTGCGCTTTCGCGCCGCGCCGTCGGCCGAGCACATCCAATTCGCCGTGCCGCCGTTGGCCGCGAAACTTCCCTCCGTCACGCTCGGCGGCGTCAGCGCCGAGGCCCGCGCTAAGGTCTACGACTACGGCGTCGTCTCGATCCGCTTCGCCTTTCCGTACTCGGGAACGTGGTCGGGGTTCATCGACTTGATCATCGCGCTGCGCACAGACGACCGCCTGATCGGCGACGCCCGCCGCTTGCTTGACGAGATCCTGCGCGATAGCGCGCCCGCGCTCGTCGAACCCCATGACACGCTGGTCGAGGATTACTTCACCAGCGCCGTCGAGCGGCTTGCGACGCCGCTCGACGCGGCGATGCTGCTCGACCAGCACGGGCCCGCCGTGCTCGGACTCATGCTCGCCGAGCACCAGCCGCTCTCGCCGGAAGAACAGGCGGAGACCCTGCGTTTGCGCTTCAGCTACCTGCCGGACGATCTCGTCGTGCTGCAATGGGATGCAGCGTTCATCTGCGACAGCCGCGAGAATGCCGAGGTCATCCTCGACCTGCTCGAGTTCGCCAACTCGCAGCTCGTCGAATTCCGCACGTACGACGCGCGCCTCGACGCCGAGCTCGACGCCATCTATTCGACCGATCTGCCGCCGCGCCGCAAATGGCGCCCCCTGCGCCGCTTCGAGGCCGACGAACGCGCCGAAGCGCTCGGCTATCTGCTCGTCGACATCCGCGAGCTCGCCGATCGGGCAAGCAACGCGCTCAAGATCGTCGGCGACGCATATTACGCGCGCATCTACCGCGCAGTCGCGTCGCGGCTAGGATTGGACGTCTGGCAGCGCCAGATCGAGAGCAAACTCGACAGCGTCGGCGAGGTCTACCGCTACCTGATCGATCGGGCCGCGACCGCGCGCAGCGAGTTCCTCGAGCTCATCGTCATCGTCCTGATCGCCATCGAGATCGTGGTCGGCATTCTCGGCGTCGCCGTCACGATACGCCACTAAGTTTGACCACCATCTTGCCGATGTTCTCGCCATTGAGCAGATCGAGGAACGCCCGCGGCGCGTTCTCAATCCCGTCGACCACGGTCTCTTCGGCTTTAAGCTTGCCCTCACGCAGATAGCGGCCGGTTTCGGCCACGAACTCGGGCATGCGCCGGCTCCAATCGGTCACGATGAAGCCTTTGATACTCAGCCGCTTGCCGATCACCAAACCCAGATTGCGCGGGCCCGGGGGCGGCTCGCTCGCGTTATACGCGGAGATGGCTCCACACGCGATGATTCGGCCGTTCACGCGCAGCGCGGACAGGGCGGCCTCCAGATGCTCGCCGCCGACGTTGTCGAAGTACACGTCGATGCCGTCGGGTGCCGCGCGCGCGAGCTGCCTGCGGATGTCGCCGTCTTTGTAGTTGAACGCCGCGTCGTAGCCGAGCTCCTCCAGCGCGAACGCGACCTTCCGCGGCGAGCCGACGCTGCCCACGACGAAACAGCCGCGCAGCTTGGCCAGTTGTCCGGCGACGCTGCCGACGGCGCCGGCCGCCGCCGAGATGAACACGCGCTCGCCCGTCGCGATCTCGAAGAGCTGCAGTCCGACCCAGGCGGTGAACCCGGTCACGCCGAGCACGCCCAGATAGGCTGACAGCGGTCGTACGCTCGGGTCGACCTTTCGAACGGTGTCGGCCGGCGCCGCGAAATACTCGCGCCATCCGAACATCGATGTTACGATATCGCCCGCCGCCAACCCGGCCGCGCGAGACTCGACGATCTCGCCGACCGCTGCGCCTTCAAGCGGCTCGCCGAGCTCGAATGGCGGCACGTACGACTTGCCCTCGTCCATGCGCCCGCGCATGTAGGGATCGACCGACATGCACAGATTCCGGACCTGTACCCATCCATCCGGGGGCGCGGGTACTTCGACTGCGGCCATGGCGAAGTCGTCGAGCGACGGCCAGCCCTTCGGCCGCGCGGCCAACCGGATCTCGCGACTCGACACCGCCGGCATGTCTAGGACCTGCCCTTCAACTCGGGATCCCAACGCATGCGCGAGGCCGCGGCGTCGTACGTGCTCGACAAGAACTGCATGATCATATCGTGCGGCGACGGCGAGCGGCGCACATCCTCATAGCGCAGCGCCCACTCTCCGAGCTCTTTGCTCCAAAACGCAGCCGTCGGCGCGATCGAAGCGGACTCCAATCCCTCGGGCTTCGGATACGCGTACGCGAAAAACGCCGGTTCGGGGAACCTCGCGTCGCCGGGCCAGAACCCGGCGTTGATCAGTTCGGCGTCCATCGACTCGCGATAGATGAAATTCGCGTTGGGCGGCGGCGCGGCCGGCCGGCCTGAAAACCGCTCGTAGCCGAGATCGAATGAACCCCACCACAGCTGCACGGGCGAGTGGCGGCCGCGAAACGGCGCCCGATGCGCTTTGAAGGCGGTGTCGATGCCGACAAGGGCGCGCCAGAAGCGCTCGACGGCGGCGCGGTCATACGACGCGTGCTTGTCATCCTGTGAGAAGGGGATGGGATCCGGCACCTCTTGCGGCAGCTCGGAGATCTTCACCTCGACGCCGCAGTCGCGCAGCCCGGCCATCACCGCCGCATAGAACGACGCCACGCTGCGCTGCCCCAGATCGATGAAACTGGTGGCGCCGTCGCTGCACGCGATGACGAACCTATGGTCCACGAAGTCAAAGGCGAGTTCGAACGCGCGCCCGCCGTACGGTATCGGACCGGTGGTGAGCCCCCGCCCGGCGACGTACAGCGTGACGTGGTTGAACTCCGGTTCGGGCGGCGCGAGCTTGGTCCGGATCTTGCCAGGCACCTGCGAGTACAGGTGCAAGGTGTCGAGGGTGTCGCGCCACGACTCGAGCGGAATCGCGGGCCACTGGTCTGACTGCGCGCTCATGATGGCGGTCCTTTCCGTTTATCGTACCGCTGGTTACGTCGTCGTCTTCGCGGATGCCCGCCATGCGGCGAGCAACTGGGCCTCGCGCTCCCGCGTGAGACCGGCCCTCAGGGGGCGGTCAAGGCCAAGGCCCCTGCTCCATTCCAGCGTCGCCGCGACGGTGTCTGCGAGCGGGCGGCAGCGCAGTCCCGCTTCGACCGCCCGCGCGGAACTCGCCTTTACGATGCTGTCCTCGCCTTGCGGGATCCATAACGGCAGCTCGGTCCACGGCGTCACGCCGTTTGCGAGCAAGAACGCCTCGCTCACCCAGAGCGGAACCCCGGTGCTGGCCGCCGCCGCACAGGCGGCAAGCATGTCTCCCATGGTGATGGCGCCGTACCGTCCGCTGGCGTTGAAAATCCCTGCCACGCCCCCGTCCAGCGCCGCCACGATCCAGTCCGCCAGATCGCGCACGTCGATGAACGAGACGAACGCCTCGCTCGGCGCCGGCGCGAGTATCTCGCCGCCCAATGCGAACCGGTTGGGCCAATAGGTGAAGCGGTCGGTCGGATCGAGCGGACCCACGATCAGGCCCGGTCGCACGATCAGCGCGCGATCGCCGAAACCGGCGCTGACCCGCGCCTCGCACAGCGCCTTGAGGCCGCCGTAGGTCTGTGGCGTCACGGTCTCGACCGACTGATCTTCAAGGGCGATGAGCGGTTCGCTCTCGTCGAACGATCCGCCAAAACTCTCCGGATAGACGCTGATCGTCGACACGAAAACGTACCGGCCGGCACGCTCGCGCAGCGCGTCCACCGATGCCTTCACGACGCGCGGCACGAAACCGCAGGTATCGATGACGGCGTCCCAGCGCCTCTGACCCAGCTTGCCCAGCTCGCCATCCCGATCGCCGGCGATCCACTCGACGTCCGCAGGCGCACGACCGCTCTTGCCGCGATTGAACAACGTCACCTGGTGGCCGCGTGCACGCGCGGACTCTACCAGGTGCGGCCCGAGGAACTTCGTGCCTCCCAAGACGAGCAGTTCCATGACGTCGGCGCGTTAGTCGAACGCGGCGAAGCCGCGCACGTAGTCCAGCATGAGCACGCGAAATGCCCAGGCGTTCGAACCGAGCTTGCCCTGCAGCGTCTCCCCTTCGAACACGTCGTCGTTCGGACGCGTGGTGAACGAGACGCTGCCGAGCAGGATGCTGAGCACCTTCACCTCAGTCACTTCGATGCGATCGACGCCCGGAGATATGTTCTGCACGGGCCAGTCCGGATGTGCGGCATGCCACTTCGCAAGCCTGTCATGGGTGATGAAACTGGTGGCGGCGATCGTGCCCGTCCTTTCCACGACCGTCGCGGCGGTGTCCAAGGACATCTCGATCAGCTCGCCCTCGACCACGACCGGAAGCGTCGGGTAGATGCCGTTTCGGAAATGGAGCTTCACCGGATTGATCGCATCCGACGTGATGTCGTGCCTATCCACATTCCAGACGATGTGCTCGTTGCGGTAATCGATCGTCCACACACGCCCTGCGAACCACGTCGCGCCGAGCTGCACATCGACGCCGGCCAGCACCGGGTCCTTGGGGTCTGGGTCGATCACGGGAAGCGTACCGTCGCCGCCGACCGGAGGCAGCTGTTCGGCGAATGCGGGCAGCGCGGCGCGCCCTGACGCGGCTACCTGTAATCCGAGCCGCTTGGCTGCCGCGCGCGTGATGAACCCGGTACCATCGGTGTCGAGCCAGGCGAGCACGCGCGATCCGTCAGGCGCGGTCAGGCGCAAGAACGGACGCCCGCCCTTGAAGAGAGCGGGCAGCTCGACGTCGGGCGGCGGCGGCGTTCCGGCGCGGACCAGCGACGGGGCCAGCGCCGCGATCGCCAGCGCGCTGATGAACGGCCCTCTGCGCACCGACCTAACGCTTCAGCGCGGCGTTCAACGTGATGTTCACGCTGGCCAGCGCCACGGAGACCGGGCAGTTCTTCTTCGCCTCTTCTGCGATCGTCCGAAACTCGGCTTCGTCGATGCCCGGCACGACGGCAGTGGTGGTCAGCTCGATCGTCGTGATGCGAAAGCCTTCTGGCCGCTGCTCGAGCGTGAGCTTCGCGTTCGTCTCGATGCTCGTCGGCGGATGGCCCGCGCGCGTCAGACCTCCCGCAGTCGCCATGCTGAAGCAGCCGGCGTGGGCGGCTGCGATCAGCTCCTCCGGATTCGTCCCCTTCCCGTCGCCGAAGCGCGAATCAAAGGAGTACGGCCCATCGAACGCGCCGCTGCCGAACCGCATGTGGCCGTTGCCGCTGCGAAGATCTCCGTTCCACTGAGCTTGAGCCGTGCGTGTCGGCATGTGTGTTCCTTTCTGCTCTGCCGTTGTGCAGAGCCGCTACGTGACGCGAACGCGGAAGATTCGTCCGACGAGATATGTCGCGGTCGCCGCCACCGCGACGACGAGCACTTGGCGGGCCGCCGACCAGACGACGCCCTTGCCGGTCTGCTGCCCGAGGTACCCGCCGATCGCCGCCGCGGCGACCGTCGAGAGCGATATCGAGATCAACACCGCTGTCGTTCCCGACCAAAAAAACCACGGCAGGAGCGGGATGAGCGCTCCTGCTGCAAAGGTGAGCAGCGACGATATGGCGGCGCCGACCGGCGCTCCTAACTCCTTCGGGTTGAAGCCCAGTCCGATCCGCGCGTACGTGTCCAACGCTTGTTCGGGATGTTGGGCCACGGTCTCGGCGGCATGACGCGCATCATCGGGGTGCACGCCCGCCCGCTGGAAGACGGCGGCAAGACGCGCGGTCATCGCGTTCGGATCGGTCCGCTGCTCGGCCCGCGCATCGGAGAGCACCCGCTCGAGCAGCTCTTTTTGCGCCTGCATCGAGATGTACTCGCCGACCGCCATCGAGCCCGCGCCCGCGACAAGGCTCGCCAACCCCGCGAGACGCACGAAAGAAGCATCCGCGTTCGCACCTGCGACGCCGAGGATCAAGGAGATGTTTGTGACGAGGCCGTCGCTGATGCCCAAGACGCCGGCGCGCGCTGTTCCGCTTTGCGCATCGTCCAACCGCCGCTGGATCGCGCTGTCAGATGTCTTCACTATGGCCCCGACGCCTTGGCCATTCGGACAGGCCGTCCTGCCTTGCCGCAAAGGTGCGCCGCGAGGCGACACAAAACGCGATGTGGTGAAATATTTCGTCACCGGAGCGACCGGATTCATCGGCGGACACGTCGCGCGTCAACTCGTCCTATCCGGCCACACGGTCGTCGCCCTCGCGCGCGATCCATCGCGCGCAGGCGATCTCGCGCGCCTGGGTGTGGCCGTGCACGCCGGCGATATCACCGACGCCGCGAGCCTGCGCGCACCGATGGCCGGCGTCGACGGCGTCTTTCACATCGCGGGCTGGTACAAGATCGGCGCGCGCGATACGTCGCCAGGCCAAGCGATCAACGTCGACGGCACTCGC
Source organism: Candidatus Eremiobacteraceae bacterium (assembly GCA_035314825.1). Classification (NCBI taxonomy): domain Bacteria; kingdom Bacillati; phylum Vulcanimicrobiota; class Vulcanimicrobiia; order Candidatus Eremiobacterales; family Candidatus Eremiobacteraceae; species Candidatus Eremiobacteraceae bacterium. Next base: position 27,537 of record DATFYX010000007.1, on the reverse strand, counting down.
AACGTCCTGACGATGATGAAGGAACTGGGCGTTCCCAAAGGCGTGTACACCAGCACGCTTGCGGTCAACGGCGACACGCACGGCAATTTGGTCGACGAGTCTTACCGCACGCCGGGCGGTCCATGGCTGACCGAGTACGACCGCACCAAGTGGGTCGCCCATCACGAAGTGGCCGAGCCGATGATACGCCAGGGCCTGCCGCTTGTGATCGTCATGCCGGGTGCGGTGTACGGACCCGGCGACACGAGCGCAGTGGCTGAGCTCTTCGCGCAATACCTCAAAGGGCGGCTGCCGCTGCTCCCGCGCGGCGCGGCTCTGTGCTGGGGCTACGTGGACGACATCGCGCGGGCGCACATCAGAGCGATGGAGGCGGCAGCCCCCGGCGAGACCTACATCATCGCCGGCCCGCCGCACACGCTCATCGACGCGCTGGCGCTCGCCGAGCAGTTCACGGGCATCAAAGCACCTCGCTTCCACCCAGGACCTGCCACGATGCGCGCGCTGGCGGCGTTCATGGATGCCGTCGGCACGGTCTTCCCTCTGCCACCGACGTACACCGGCGAAGCTTTGCGAGCCGGGGCAGCGACGTACATCGGCGACAACAGCAAGGCGAAGCGAGCGCTCGGATACGATCCGCGACCGCTGGCGGCAGGGCTGCGCCTCACGCTTCCCTTCGACGTGCAAAGGGAACCGCCGCCGAGTTGACACGAGCAGTCCAAAAACGCATGACCCTTGCCGCGGTGCGCCGCCGCATCGTCGCGTGCCGCCGCTGCCCGGAGCTACGCTCGTATTGCGCCGCCATCGCGCGCGAGCGCAAGCGCGAGTTCGCAGGCGATCGCTATTGGGGCAAGCCCGTTCCCAGCATCGGCCGCGCCGACGCGCGCGTGCTCATCGTCGGTCTGGCGCCTGCGGCGCACGGCGGCAACCGGACAGGACGCATGTTCACGGGCGACGGCTCCGCCGCGTGGCTTGCGCCCGCGCTCTACGCGACAGGCTTTGCGACCCAACCGACGTCGACCCATCGCGACGACGGTTTCGAGCTCATCGACGCGTTCATGACCGCCGCCTTACGCTGCGCGCCGCCCAAGAACAAACCCACGCCGCGCCAGATCGATCGCTGCGCGACGCACATGCGAGCCGAGCTAGACCTGCTTCGCGATCTGCAAGTCGTCGTCGGGCTCGGCAAGATCGGGTTCGACATCGGCTACGACCGCTTGCGCGAACGCGGCTACGTGGCGGAAGACAAGAGGCGGCCTCGTTTCTCTCACGGCACCGAATACGTTTTGCGGGCCCCCGGCCGGCGCGACGTCGCGCTGCTCGGAAGCTACCACCCCAGCCGTCAGAACACCAACACCGGCAAACTCACGCTGCCGATGCTGCGCCGCGTCTTCGCACGCGCACGCTCGCTCATCGAGCGGCGGCCGGGCTAGCCCGCGCGGCCTCCATGCGCGAAGGACGATATCGCGCGGGCGATGCCCTCGAGACGGCGCCGCATCGCTGCTTGCGTCCAGCCGCTGTCGTGCGGCGTCATGATGACGTTGCCGAGCTGATCGAACGGATACGCGGAGGGGCTGGCGTGCTTCGATCCAGGCTGCGGATATTGGTACCACACGTCGATCGCCGCGCCGGCGATGCGCCGGTCTCGCAGCGCCTCGTACAGATCGCGTTCGACGACGATGGGCCCGCGCGCCACGTTGACGAGCACCGCAGTCGGCTTCATGCTCTGCAGCCGCCGGGCGTCGATCATGCCGCGGGTGACATCCGACAACTCGCAGCAGACCGCCAGCGCATCGCAGCCCGCGACCAGCTCATCCACGCTTGCGGGGTCCGATAGCGGTCCGGGCTCGCACGACGCGCGGTCAGCCCCTTGGGCGCGCTGCGGGTGCATCGTCAACGCCTTGCACGTCATGCCGAACGCGACGGCCCGCTTGGCGATCTCGTGCCCGATGCGCCCGTAGCCCAGCAAGCCGAGCGTCGACCCGAACAGCTCGTCGACGAACGCGCCGTCGCCCGTATAGCTGTAGAGCCACTCGCCGCCGCGCAGCGCGCGGTCGGCCTCGAGGATGTGGTGCCGCAGCGCCACCAGCGCGCCGATCACGTATTCGGCGATCGGCTCTTCGGTGCCGCCGCCGCTGATCAGCGAGACGCCGGCAGGCAGTGCGGCGCGATCGATGTTCTCGGTCCCCGCCCATGGACACACCAGCAGCTTGAGCGCGGGGCACAGCGCCGCCAACTGCGCGTCGAATCTCCCCGTGACGACCACTTCGGCGCCGCTCAGCACGTCGCGCGACGCCGTCGGATCCGCCGGGTCGACGGCGACGACGTCGAAGCGCGCGCCGCCCGGCGATGCCGGCGTCTGCAGCGCGGCCGCGAGACGCCCCGCCCAATGCGGAACGAGCACCGCGATATTCATCAGCGCCTGCGCATCACGACGACCATCTGCCAGGCCTCATCGCGCATGCTCAACGGCACGTCGGGCGTCAGGTCGCCGTGCCATCCGACGATATCGAATCGCCCGCTCGCGGCGGCCGCCAAACGCAGACCGCTGCGCATCCAGATGCGGTACTGCAGCCGGTCGACGATGCGGACCGGACGGCGGCCGTCGCGATAGCGCGCGTCGATCTCGATGCTGGGCTCGAACGTCTCCGCGATGGGATCGACATTGGTATGCGCGAAGCGCGTCGCGATCGTGACATCCGGAAAACGCTGCGTCCAGCGGCTGAGGCTGCGCGAGCGGATGCCTGCGAAGAAATCAGCCGGATGCGTCAGCTCCGCGATGAACACTCCCCCGCGCCGCAGCGCCGCAGCGGTCGAGCGCAGCGTCGCGATCGCGTCGGCATCAGTCGTGTTGTGGCAGAACGAATCGAACAGGCAATACGCCATGTCCACGCGCTTCGGCAGAGAGAACGTGCGCATGTCGGCGCGGATCAAGCGCACGTCGACGCGGTCGCGCCGGCTCAGGCTGCGCGCATACGCGAGCATCTCGCGGTTGTGGTCGACGCCGTACGCGCGCAGGCCGCGCTGCGCCAGCTCGCGCAGATGGTGCGCCGGCCCGCAGCACAGCTCGAGCGCGGACGACGGCGCTCGCGCGCCATAGCGCGAGGCCAGCGCCAGCAGCCCGTCGGTCTGCTCGACGAAATCTCGAAAGCCGAATGCTAGATCGTAGAGCCGGGGATGCTCGAACAGCGTGCGCTTACGGGCAGACGAGGACACGCGCTTCGCCCTCGAGCCGTTCGCACAGCTCTTCTGCCGGATAGGTGATGATCTCCGACAGCGTCGGATGCAAGTGCGGCATCTCCAGCACGTCGCGCACGTTGGCCTTGAAGTACAGCAAGGCTATCGCCTCGTGGATGAGATCGGCAGCTTCAGCGCCGACGATGGTGACGCCCAAGATGACGCCATCCTTTCCGGCCATCACCTTGATGAAGCCCTGGGTCAGGTTCGCGCTGATCGCTTTGCCGAGGTCGTCGAACGGGAAGGCCGACGACGAATAGCTGATGCCCAGCTCGCTCAGTTGCCGCTCGGTCTTGCCAGCGATCGCCACCTGCGGGTCGGTGAACACCGCGCGTGCGTGCTGCAGGTCGTACTGCGACCGTCTCTTGTCCTTGTCGAACGCGTTGTGCGCGGCCAATTGGCCTTCGTAGACGGCCACGTGCACGAGCTCGTAGCTGCCGGTGACATCGCCCGCCGCGCAGATATCCGGGTTGGTGGTCTCGAGATACTCGTTGACCTTCACGCCCCGCGCATCGGACCTGACGCCCGCTCGCTCCAAACCCAGGCCGTCGACGTTGGGCCTGCGCCCCAGCGCGAGGAAGATCTCGTCGGCTTCGAAGGCCATCTCGTGGGGACCGCGCTGCGCGATGACGCGCTTGCGCCCACCATCGGCTTCGACGCGCTTGACGACCGTCGCCGTGTGCAGTTGGATGCCGTCGTCCTCGAGCGCACTTCCGAGGGCCTCGCCGACGTCGGGATCTTCTGAAGACAGGATCGTCGGGCTGCGCTGCACCATCGTCACGTCGCAGTCCATGCGGCGCAGGTACTGCGAGAGCTCGCACGCGGTCGGTCCGCCGCCCAACGTGATGAAACTGCGCGGCGGCTTCTCCAGCTCGAGCACGTCGTCGCTTGTCACGTAGCCGGCTTCGCGCAGACCGGGGATATCCGGCAGGTTGACGACCGAGCCCGTGCTCAGCACGAACTTGGACGCCCTGATGGTGTCCGGGCCGATGGCCAGCTCGTGCGGACCTGTGAACGTCGGCTGGCCGCGGAACAGCGGGAACTCTTTGATGCCGCCGACCCGGTAGTCGGCGAAACCCTCGATGATGCGCCGTTTGCGGGCGATCACGGCGGCGACGTCGGGCGCGACCCCGCTCACCGTGACGCCGACGTCTCCCGCGGTGCGCGCGAGATGCGCGACCTCGGCCGAACGCAAGACGGTCTTGGACGGCATGCAGCCGCGCAGAATGCACAAGCCGCCGAGCGGGCCATCGCCATCCACCAGCGACACGCGCTTGCCCATGCGGCGCGCCGTCGTCGCCGCTGCGAAGCCCGCGCTGCCCGCGCCGATGACGCATAGATCGAACTCGTGAGTGCTCATGGGCGCCCACTTACCCGCGGCCGCACAGCGCGCCTTTCGAAAAGGCATCCGCCGCGCCCGCGCGCAAACGCCGTTCATGAGACTGGTACGATTCGCCATCGACGGCCGCATCAAGAGCGGCACTATCGAAGATGATAGCGCCGTCGCCGGCGGCGAGCGCTGGCCGCTGGCGCGCGTCAAGCTGCTCGCGCCGTGCGTCCCGTCCAAGATCATCGGGGTCGGCCGCAACTACGCCGATCACGCGGCCGAGCTCGGCAACGCGCTGCCGAAAGAACCGCTGCTGTTCCTCAAAGCTCCGTCCGCGCTCAACGATCCGGACGGCGACATCGTGTATCCATCCCAGAGCCGGCGTGTCGACTACGAAGGCGAGCTCGCCGTGGTCATCGGCAAGCGCTGCCATGGCGTGCCCAAGTCGCAGGCGTTCGACGTCGTCGCCGGCTACACGGTCTGCAACGATGTCACCGCGCGCGATCTGCAGGAGAGCGACGGCCAGTGGGCGCGCGCGAAAGGATTCGACACGTTCGCGCCGCTTGGTCCGTGGATCGTCACGGGGCTCGACCCGGCCGCGCTGCGCGTGCGCACGTCGCTCAATGGAACGCTCAGACAGGATTGCCCGACGAGCAAACTGATCTTCGACGTCCCGACGCTCATCGAGTACATCAGCGCCGCGTTCACGCTCGAACCGGGCGACGTCATCGCGACCGGCACGCCGTCAGGCATCGGACCGATGCAGCGCGGCGATCAGGTGAGCGTGGAGATCGCGGGCATCGGCACCCTGACCAACCGGGTCGTGTGAACGCTACTTCGGCGAAGAAAGGGCTGCGGGGGTCGCCGACGCCGCAGGAGTCGGAGTCGCGGCCGGGTGCGGCGTCGCGTGGACGGGCGCGGTCGCGCCCGCCGGAATATCGGGTGACGCGGTGGGCGAACCCGAAGCCGGCGCCGATGAACTTGTCGCCATCGTACCGCCGGCTGGCGGACCGGGCGTCGGCGCGGGCGGCGGCGTCGCCGAGATAGCGACGGCGGCAGGCTGTACGAAGACGTCTTCCAACACCCCGACGTGGAACACCGCGTTCTTTGGTATCGTCATGTCGGGGCCTTTGCGGAAGGCGTCGATCAGGAAGAAGTATGGCAACATCATGTTCGCGACGTCGTCGGCGGCGGGCGCATACCCGTTCTTGGTGTTTGAATCGAGGACGATGCTGGCCTTGGTGATGGCGACGTCGACTCTGCCGCCATCCGTCAGCGCGATCGGGTAGAAGGTGAGGACCATGTAGCCGGGCTGGTTGCCGCCGTGTGCGGGAATCACTTTGGACAATCTGCCGAATCCGATCGTGCCGGCGGGGATCACCACTCGCTTGCCGACGAGGATATCGTCGGAGACGACCCACGAGAAGGGGTCGCCGGCGTGGCTGTACTGCGACGACATCTGGTTCAAGATGCGGACGCGGACGAACGTCCCTTGCGGCAGCAGCATGTCCTTGGTCTGCGCATCGACCGGAGCCGGCGCGTGCGGTATTGCCGCGGCGGCGATCGGCGCGAGGGTCAAGATGGCGGCGAGGAGGATGATGCGAGTCTTCATGCGGCGTGGAATTCCTAGGGAAGCTGCAACCCCGTCACGGTTACTACGACGGACCGGCTCGTCACGCCTCCGCTAGACGTGAGCCTGGTCATAGCTGTGGGCGCGCCGGCAGGAGATGATATTTCAGCCATGTCAGCACACATCTCAACCAGCCATGTCGAGCACCGCGTCGCCGATGACAACGGGGCAGCCGCCCTGTTCTATTTCTTGGCGGCCGGCTTCGCGCTGTTGTTCGCCCTGATTCTTTGGTACTTCCCAACCCACGTCTAGCGCCTGCCCGTCAAGGATAGCGGCGGCCCAGCCGGCTGCCGTGCTCTCGGTTGGATCGATGCCGGGCAGATCGACGTACGAGAGACCTTCGCGGCGCTCGCGATACCACGTCGCGAGGATCGAGATCTGATCGATCTCCTCTTGGCGCATGAACGAATGAGGCGCCGTCGTCGGTTTGTAGCGTTCGCGCAGCAGCTGCGCGAGCGCCGCACGGGCCGCGTCGCGCTGCGGTAGGCGTCGCGGCAGGCCGCAGCGGCCGGCCAGGCGCCCGCCGCAGAACAGATAGCACTGCTCCAGCGCCGGATCGGTCGATGGGGCCAGGACGAGCACGTTAAGACCGGCAGCGAATTCGAGACTGGCGTGGCTCGCGCGCAAGCGGCGCAGGCGCTCAAGGCGCTGCTCTTCGCGCGCGGCGACGTCATGCCGGCCCCGGGCCGCCGCCTCGTCGCGCCGGCGCGCCGTGCACAGCAGCACGTCGTCCGCGGTACCTTCCAAGAACGCGATCGCCTCGTCCACCAGCGCCTCGGCCCGTCCGGGCGGCAGCGCCAGTCCGTCGTCCGACGGAGCGTCGACGCCGCGCAAGCCGAGCGCGTCTTGCAGCGCAGCCACCGCGGCGCGCGCGGCCGCCATGCTCCGATACGGGCCGTAGTACTGCGCCCCGTCGGCCGCCAGCCGGGTGGTCGTCAGCACGCGGCCGTGATGCCCCCGCTCGAGTTTGATGAACGCGAACTCCTTGAAGTTGCGCAGCAAGGCGTTGAACGGCGGGTTGTGCTGGCGCACCAGTTGCGCTTCGAGCAGCAACGCCTCGAATTCCGAGCCCGTGACCAGATAGTCGAAAGACGCCACGACGCCGCGCAGCGCTTGCAGCTTGGCGCCCGCGGGCGCGCCGGCCGTGGCGTACGCGCGCAGGCGCTGGCGCAGATTGCGCGACTTGCCGACGTAGACGACGCTGTCGCCCGCATCCTTGAGCAGGTAAACGCCGGGTTTGGAAGGCACGTGCGCCAGCTCGTCGAGCAGGATCGAGGTCCAAACCGGCAGTTGCGCGGCCGGAGGATAGCTGCGCGCGGAGGACGGGCGCCGGCGGGGCTGGGCGCGCGTGCGCAAGTACTCGAGCAGCGAGCCGTATGTGAAAACGCCGTGATCTTCGAGCTTGCGGATGCAGTGGACGAGCAGTTGCGCGGTCGCCGTCGCATCTGCGAGCGCGCGATGATGGCGCTCGACGTCGATCCCCAACTCGCGCGTCAGGGTGCCGAGCCGGTAGTTGGCGACCTCGGCGATCGTGCGCCGCGCGAGCACGAGCGTGTCGACGGTCGGATTGGCAAGGCCCGGATAGCCGTGCGCGCGCAGCTCGTGCTCGATGAAACCCGCGTCGAAGCGCACGTTGTGGCCGACGACGATCGCGTCCCCGATGAAATCGACGACGTCGGGCAGCAGCCGGCCGATGAGCGGAGCTCCCGCGACCATCTCATCGGTGATGCCGGTGAGCGCGGTGATGAAACGCGGAATCGGCTGGCGTGGATTGACGAACGAGCGCCAGCGTTTGGCGAGCCGGCCCTCGACGACGTGGACCATCGCGATCTCGGTGACCGCATGCTTGCCCGCGACGCTGCCGGTGGTCTCGATATCGATCACGGCAAATGGGCACGACCAGAGGTCAAGCTTCTCGAACGCGACAGCGCCCGCGACGTCCAGCATGCGAACGTAGGTTCGTCGAACATGTGTACGATGTCCTGGGATTTGCGCCTATGGAGGGGTCGAATTCATTCGACGGCCAGGAGCGGACCGGACCTCGCGACGCCCGAACCCGCGCGGATGCTGCAACGCCTGTACTGGGTCCACGGCTCGGGCTACACGCAGGATAGCTTCCGCGCGCAAGTCGAGGCGTTCCCAGGCTCGGTCGCGCTGTCGCTGCCCGGGCACCCGGACGGCGAGCCGCTCGCGAGCGTCGGCGACATGGCCGATTGGCTGGGACGTTCGATCCGCGGCGCGGGCGCAGGCAAAGCAGTCGTGGGGGGCAACTCGCTGGGCGGAGCGATCGCCATGGAGTGGGCGCTGCGCTATCCGGACCACGCGGCCGGCCTCATCCTGATCGGCACCGGCGCCCGCCTACGTGTCGGCCAGGCCATCTTCGATATGCTCGACCGCCAATGGCCTGCATGCATTCCGGCGCTCGTGGATTACGCGCTGTCGGCGAACGCGCCAGCCGAATTGCGTCAGCGGGTGCAGCAGTGGCACGAGACGGTAGGTCAAAGGGCGACGCGTACCGACTACGCGGCGTGCAACGAGTTTGACATCATGCCGCGGCTACCAGGAGTCGCCGCGCCGACGTTGATCGTCGTCGGCGGCGAAGACGGGCTGACACCGCCGAAATACTCGCGCTACTTGCACGAGCACCTCGGCAGCAGTCAACTTCTCGAGGTACCCGGCGCCGGCCACCTGGCGATGGCGCAACGCCCCGATCTCGTGAATCCCGCGATCGAGGCGTTCCTGAGGACGACGAACTAGTATCGCGTAGTCTTAGTGGATCGCCAGTCCCCACGGATTGGACAAGCCCGTGCCGGCTCCCACGATCGTCGCCGTCGGAGCCGTTGCGCCGCTCGCGGTCGGCGGGAAGACAAAGATCGTGTTCGTGTTGTTGTCGTTGACGTAGAGGTTCCCGCGGTTGTCGATCGCGGTACCGTAGATGTTCACGAACGCGGGGCCGGAGCTGGTGATGGTCCGGGCCGGCGCCACATTCCCGTCGGCTCCGAGCGGGAACACGCTCACCTTCTGGGTGCCGTAGTCGGCGACGTATAGGTTATTGAGCGCGTCGGTGGACATCCCGTAGGGATTCAGGAGGCCCGTCGCCGCACCGGAGATGTTATGAAGCGGCACCGGGTTACCGCTCGCCGTCGCGGCGGGATAGACCGCGATGTGGGCGCTGCTCTCCCCGCCGACATACAGATTGCCTGCGTTATCGAGACAGAGATAGCTGATATCGGTCATGCCCGCCGCGGCGACGGAGATCGTCCGCAACGGAACGGCCGCGCCGGTCGCGCCCGGCCCGTAGACCTTCACGTTGACGGCGCCTCGATCGGCGACGAACAGATCGCCTGCTGCGTCGACCGCAAGACCCAGCGGAGAGCTCACGCTCGTGATCGTGCGCACCGGGGCGACGTTACCGGTGGAACCAGGGCTGAAGACGTTGATGATGGGGTGGCCGAACTCGGCCTCATAAATGAAGCCCGCACTGTCGACGGCGATGCCAAGCGGGCTCGCGACGGTCGTCAGCGCGCCGGTGATGGTCGTTGTCGGAGTCGCATTGCCGCTGGCAAGGGTGGAAAACGTCTCGATGCTCTTCGTGGGGCCGTCATTGCCCACGTAGATCGTCTGCGCCGCCGGCATGTTGATCGTCGTCGACGACGACGAGCTGCAGGCGGCGAGGCCGACGAGTACACCGAAACATAGGGCGATCCGTGCAAGTCTCATCACAGCTCCCGTCAGAAGAGGCGTTCGATAAGCCGCCCTTCGGCGCCACGCGGGACACTCCTCCGCTGGCGCGCCTAACGCGCGAGGCGCTGCGCGCGCGCGGCGTCGAGCGGTGTGAGCGGTGGGCGCAGGTTGCGCCAGCGCGCGTCGCCGGTGCGGACAGCCGTGACTTCTTTGAGCGCCGCGATCATCGGAAACTCCTCGAAGATCGCGCGCGCGGCGGCGACCTCTTCTTGGCGCGCGTCCGCGTCCTCCCGGACTGCGTTGCGATACAGCTCGCTGATCATCGCAGGATGTGCATTGGCGGTGGCGGTGACGCAGCCGCTCGCCCCGGCGCGCAGCGCCGGCAGCAGATATCGCTCGCTGCCGACCAGCACATCCATCCGCTCCCCGAAGCGCGCGCATAAGGTCGCGATGCCGTTCCAATCGCCCGAGCTATCTTTGATCCCGGCGACGACCTGTGGATATGTCTCGAGCAATGCTTCGATCACCGTCGGCACGAGCGAAACGCCGGTAAGTTGCGGGATCTGGTAGAGGTACAGGCGCAGGCGCTCCTCGCCGGCCGCCTCGATAACGCGCGAAAACGAAGCGACGACGCCATTCTCCTCGATGTTCTTATAGTAGAATGGCGGCAGCATCAGCACGCGCACGACCCCGCATGCCAGCGCGTGCTTGGTCAGCGCCACGGTGTCGCCGACCGCGCAGCAGCCCGTGCCGACGATCAACGTGTCCGGCGCGATGCCGCGCTCGAGCACGCCTTCCAGGATCGCCTGGCGCTCTGCCGTCGTGAACGAGTTCGCCTCGCCGGTGGTGCCGAGCAGCACGATGCTCTCGCAGCCTTCGTCCAACAACCAGCGGCAGTGGGCGATCAGCAGATCGATGCAGACGCTGCCGTCCGCGCCGAGCGGCGTGAGGCTCGCGCAGTTGATGCCGCGCGTGAGGTGCTCGCTCATCCCCGCCACATCGAGCGCAGCATGAACATGACATTGGCCGGCCGCTCCGCGAGCCTGCGCATGAAATACGGATACCACTGCGAACCGAACGGCACCGCGATTCGCAAGCCGTACCCGCGCCGCACGAGATCCGCCTGCAGCCGTGGGCGCACGCCGTAGAGCATCTGGAACTCGAAGCGGTCGTGCGCGATCGCCTCGCGCCGGATGAACTCGATCGCGTGCGCGATGATGGCGTCGTCGTGGGTCGCGATCGCCGTGAACCGGCCTTCGCGCAAGCACAGCTCGAGTAGGCGCACGTAATTGCGGTCGACGTCGAGCTTGCGCGGAAATGCGATCGATGCAGGCTCCAGATACGCGCCCTTGACGATTCGCAGGCTCGGCTGAAGCGGCAGCAGCGCGCGCAGGTCGGCCTCCGAACGGTACAGGTACGCCTGCAGCACCGCGCCGACGTTGTCGATCCCTCGCGCCCGCAGTTCCCGATAGATGGCAAGCGTCGCATCGGTATGCTCGGACTGCTCCATGTCGATGCGCACGAAGCTGCCATGCTCGGCGGCCTTGGCGAGGACGGAGTCGAGATTGCCGGCCGCTAGGTCGGCAGCGATCGGCAGCCCGAGATGCGTCAGCTTAAGGGCGACGTTGGCGTCGGCACGGTCGGCGGCGAACCGGTCGATCAGCGCGCGGTAGGCGTTCGCCACGCCGGCCGCGTCCTCGCCGCTGCGCACGTCTTCTCCCAGCAGCCCGGCGGCGACGCGCATGCCGGCCCGATTGGTCTCCCGCACGGCATCCATGAACTCATCGACGGTCTCACCCGCGACGAAGCGGTAGGCGCCGAAGCGCCGGCCATGGCGCATGATGAGATGCTGCAGCCCGCGGTTGTCCGCCGCGCGCAGCAGCGCCGCGCGCATCATCGCAGCGGCTCCGCGAACAGCATCACAACAAGTCCTCGAAACCCGCCGGCAGACGCGTCGTTATCACTCTCGCGACCCGGTCGACAGTCAGGCCGTACGCTTCGAGCATCGGCACCAGCGCGCGCTTGGGCCCGACCACGAGCATATCCGCGCCGGGATAGCGGGCGACGCCGACCACAGCGCCGAGTTCGCCAAGGCGGGCGTCGGTCACCGTCATACCGACAAGTTCTGATTCGCGATACGCATTGGCCGGCAGCGGCGGCAGATCGGCGGCTCGCGCGTGCAGCGTCGTGCCGCGCAGCGCCTGCGCCTGGTCCGCGTCGGTCACCCCTTCGAACAGCACCCGCACGTGGCCGGTCGCAGGCCGCACGCGCTCGATGATCAGCGTGCGCGCATCTTGCCCGGGGGCGCGGCCGGTCAGCGCCAACCCTGGGCGCAGCTCCAAAAAAGAAGCGGCGACCTTGACGTCGCCGCGCAATCCGAACACCCCGACCACTCGGCCGACCAGCACCTGTGCATCCCGGTCGGCGCCGCTCAATCGATGATTTCGACGCTGACCTTCTCGCCCGTGCCGATGGTCGCCGCTTTGACCACCGTCCTGATCGCTTGGACGATGCGGCCTTGGCGGCCGATCACCTTGCCGCGGTCGTCTTCGGCGACGCGCAAGAGCAAGACCGGCCCGCGGTCGTCCTCGGTCGCGCCGATCGAGATCTGGTCGGGCTCGTCGACGATGTTCTCGACGATGTACTTCAGCACGGCCGCGGCCCGCTGGATGCCGTCGCGGACATCGTGCTCCTCCTCGTCATCCTCATCGTAGGGTGCACGCGACGCCTGTGGCGCCGGCGCCGCGCCCTCATCGAGGTCGACGTCCGCGTCGCCGGTCTCCTCGTCGTCGCCCTCCGCATCGTCCTCGTCTACGTCCTCATCGCCGTCAAGATCGATGTCAGCGTCGTCCAGATCAGCGGGCTCGGCGGGCACGGGCGCCGGATCGGTCGCGGCGTGATCGTCTTCGTCATCCAGATCGATGTCGGTGAACTCCGGCGGACGGTCAGGCATTTGACTTTCCTTTGCGCTTCTCGCGCGGTTTGCGCATCGGCACTTTCGCCTTGTCGTACAGTCCCTTTGCGGCCAGCAGCCGCGCTACGGTGTCCGAGGGCTGCGCGCCGTTGCCCAGCCAGTGTTTGACTTTGTCCTCGTCGAGCACGAGCTCGGCGGGTTCGCGGCGTGGGTTGAAGTGCCCGATGATCTCGATGAAACGTCCGTCGCGGGGCGACGCCGAGTCGGCGACGACGACGCGATATGAAGGCTGTTTTTTCGCGCCCGTGCGGCGCAGTCTGATCTTGACGGCCAATGTCTCTCCTCTGATCGCTCTCGCGATGGTCTAGCGGCCGCGCCCGCGGCCCAGCGTCTTCATCATCTTCTGCGACGCTTCGAATTGTTTGATCAATCGATTCACGTCTTGGACGGTCCTGCCGCTGCCGGCCGCGATGCGCCGCCGGCGGCTGGCGTTGAGAACGCGCGGATCGGCTCGCTCCTTCGGCGTCATCGACAAGATGATCGCCTCGACGCGCGCCACCTCGGAATCGTCGATGTCGCGCACGGCGCCGAGCTTCCCCATCCCCGGGATCATCCGAAGCAGGTCCTGCACCGAGCCCATGCGTTTGAGCTGGCGCAGCTGGTCCAGGAAGTCCGCCAGGGTGAAGCTCGCTGTGCGGATCTTGGTGGCGAGCTCTTTGGCTTGACGTTCGTCAAAAACGCGCTGACTCTTCTCGATGAGCGTGAGCATGTCGCCCATGCCGAGGATGCGCGACACCAGACGGTCGGGGTGGAAGGGCTCGAGCGCGGTCACCTTTTCGCCGACGCCGATGAACTTGACCGGCTTGCCCGTCACAGCCCGGATGGAGAGCGCGGCGCCGCCGCGGCTGTCGCCGTCCAGCTTGGTGAGGATCGTGCCCGTCAGGCCGATGCGCCGGTCGAAGACCTGCGCGACGTTGACCGCCTCTTGACCGGTCATCGAGTCCACGACGAGCAGCGTCTCGGACGGCCGGATCGCGGCCTTCACGCGCTCGAGCTCGGCCATCATCGGTTCGTCGATCTGCAGCCGGCCGGCGGTGTCGAAGACGACGACCGCGTTGCCCGCGGCACGCGCCTGCTCGAGCGCGCGCGCGGCGATCCCGGGCGCGTCGCTCGCGCCGTCCTCCGCGTAGACCGGCACGTCGATCTGGGCGCCGAGCATGCGCAACTGCTCGACGGCCGCCGGCCTGTGCACGTCGCAGGCCACGAGCAGCGGCCGCCGGCCCTCGTTCTTCCACAAGAGCGCGAGCTTGGCGGCATGCGTCGTCTTGCCGCTGCCCTGTAGCCCGGCCAGCATCACCGTGGTCGCACCCGTGCCTTCGAAATGCACCGGATCGAGACGCGCGCCGAGCAGTTCGACCAACCCGTCGCGCACGATCGCGATCACGGCTTGCGCGGGCGTCATCGACTCGAGCACCTCTGCGCCCACGGCGCGCGGCCGGATCGAGGCGATGAAGTCCTTCACCACGCCCAGATTGACGTCTGCTTCGAGCAGCGCGATGCGGACCTCTCGGAGCACCTCCGAGACGTCCGCTTCGCTCAGCTTGCCGCGGGAACGCAACCGTGCGAAGATCGCCGACAGGCGACCGGATAGAGATTCGAGCATGGACCTAGCTAGCGCGGGTGCGGAAGCGGGGCGGAACCGCGCGCGACCGTCACGCCTTTTCGGTGACCTCTTCGATGTACTTGACGGCGTCGCCGACCGTCTTGATCTTCTCGGCCTCCTCATCGGGGATGTCGAGATTGAACTCGGTCTCCAGCGCCATCACGAGCTCCACCTGGTCGAGCGAATCCGCGCCGAGGTCGTCGGTGATCGACGCATCCATCGTCACTTCGCTTTCCTCGACGCCGAGCTGCTCGACGATGGTCTTCTTCACTTTCTCGAAGACTGACATCAGGTTTTTATGACCTCCATAGAACTACATGTGCAGGCCGCCGTCGACGGCCAGCGTCTGGCCGGTCATGTATGCCGCGGCGTCGCTGGCCAAGAACACCGCCACGCGAGCGACCTCGTCGGGGCTGCCAAACCGGCGAAGCGGCACGCGACCCATGTATTGCTGCTTGAGCGCGTCGGGCAGCGACGCGGTCATCTCCGTCTCGATGAATCCGGGAGCGACGGCGTTGACGCGCACGTTGCGCGACCCGAACTCCTGCGCGAGCGACTTCGTAAGCCCGATCACGCCGGCCTTCGAGGCGACATACGCGCTCTGCCCCGCATTTCCCGTCAATGCCACGACGGAAGTGACATTGATGATCGAGCCGCTTTTCTGACCTATCATGACCTTTCCCGCTGCCGCACAGGTGTAGAACATCGACTGCAGGTTGGTCGCCAGGGTCTTGTCGAGCTCATCCCATTTCATGCGCAAGATGAGCTGATCGTAGGTGCGCCCGGCGTTGTTGACGAGGACATCGAGACGGCCCAAAGCTTTGACCGCCGCGGCGACGAGCTGCGCTGCCTCGGGTTGCAGCGAAACGTCAGCCACGTGCACGTGCGCCATTCCGCCGGCTCCCTCGACCTCCTGCCTGACCGCCTCGAGCGGCTCGCGGCGCCGGCCTGCGAGCACGACCGCCGCGCCCGCCTGCGCGAACGCGTGCGCGATGGCGCGGCCGATGCCTGTCCCCGCGCCCGTGACGAGAGCCGTCTTGCCTTCGAGCGTGCGAGTCACAGCGGGGAGCTCCCGACCGTGTCCTGGCCGCGCGGCGCGACGCCGGCGGCCTGCGCGAGCTTTGCGACGCCCTGCGCGTCCGCGACATGGATCACGCGCTCCGCGTCCACGCCGGGCAAGCGGCGCATCATGGGAGCGAGCACGGCGCTGGCGCCGCATTCGATGATAAAGTCCGGTTTGCGCGCCGCTAGCGCCACGGCCGTCTCGTGCCAGCGCACGCGCGAGACCAGACTGGCGATGAGACAGCGCCGGATCTGCTCGACCGATCGATACGGCTCGACCTCGACGTTGCTGATGACCTCGAATGCCGGCAACGCGATGCGCGCGGACTCGACGAACGCGCTGAAGCGCGCGACCGCCGGACGCATCAGCTCGCTGTGCCAGGCGCCCGACACGTTGAGCGTGACGACGCGCTTCGCGCCGGCCTCCTTTGCCAGCTCGCACAGCGCGTTGACGCCGGCCTCATCGCCGGAGACGACGATCTGGATGGGCGCATTGAGGTTGGCGAGATCGACGCGGGCGCCGCTGCTTTGCCGGGCCTGCGCGCACATCTCAGCGACGCGCGCCTGATCGAAGCCGATCACGGCAGCCATGCTGCCCGGCGCTTCATCGGCTGCAGCACCCATGGCTAAGCCGCGCTCGTTCACCAGCCGCGCGGCTTCGTCAAAGGTGAGCGACCCGGCGATCGTGAGCGAGCAGTATTCGCCGAACGAGTGGCCCGCGGACACGATCGGCGTCAGGCCGAGCGTCTCGACCGCGCGACAGATGGCGACGTTGGCGGTGAAGATCGCCGGCTGGCCGACGCGCGTCTCGCGCAGTTGCTCGTCGCTGCCATTGCGGCACAGCTCGAGCAGATCGTAGCCGAGGATCTTGGAAGCGCGCGCGAAGCACTCGCGCGAGACGGGAAAGCGCTCGGCGACGTCGACGCCCATCCCGACGCTCTGCGACCCCTGGCCGGGGAAGATGACACCGAGCGTCGGCATGCCGGCTTAGGCTTGTGCCGCGCTTGCCGGTGCCGCCGCGCGCGCGTCGCCGACCGGCGCGCCCAGCCAGCGCCACACCACAGCGCCCCACGACAGCCCGGCGCCGAACGCCACGAACACGACCACGTTGCCCTTCTTGATCTGGCCTGCGCGGATCGAGTCGGCCAGCGCGAGCGGGATCGACGCCGACGACGTATTGCCGTACTCGTCGATATTGGTGATACAGCGCTCGAGCGGCAGCGCCAGCATCTTCATCGTCGCGTCGACGATGCGCTTGTTGGCCTGATGGGGCACGACGAAGTCGACGTCGGCCGGCGTGAGGCCGGCTTTGGCAAGCGCGGTCTGCACCGAGCCCGCCATCTGCTGAACCGCGAACTTGAAGACCGCCTGGCCCTGCATCTGGATATAGCCCAAGCGCTCGTGCGCCGCCCCATTCCCCTTCGCCGCACTTGTAGCGGTCGAATTCATTCGACCGTCACTCGCTCGACCGTTCCCGACGTACCCGTTGAGCGCGCGATTGAGCGGGTTGCGGCTGCCGCCGCCGGGCAGGTACAGCACGCTCGGGTCGGAGCCTTCGGCGCCGAGCTCGCTGCCGAGAAAGCAATCCTCATCCGAGCGCTCGACCACGACCGCGCCGGCGCCGTCCCCGAACAAGACGCACGTCGCGCGATCCGTATAGTCGACCAGTTTCGACAGCGTCTCTGCACCGATGACCAAGATGCGCTCGTAGACGCCGGAACGGATGAGCGCCGCGGCGGTGGTCAGCGCGTAGACGAAACCCGAGCAGCCGATCGACACGTCGAAGGCCGCCGCGCCCGGGATGCCCAGACGCGCGGCGACGATGCATGCGGTGGCCGGAAACAGATAATCCGGCGTCGCTGTCGCCACGATGACGCACTGGATGTCGCTGGGCGCCCGCTTGGCGGCGTCGAGCGCGGCGAACGCCGCGGGAATCGCGAGATCCGAAGTCGCTTCATCGGGAGCTGCGATATGCCGGCGCCGCATGCCCGTGCGTTGCACGATCCACTCGTCGCTCGTGTCCACGAGCTTCTCGAGGTCCTCGTTGGTGAGGACGCCGGGCGGCGCGTATGCGCCGACTCCGCTGATCGTGACGCCGTAGTTCATTATTGCGTGCAGGCCTAGCCGGCCGGCTTGGCCTCATCCTTTTGCGCGATCGCGATGCGATCGTTGTAGTGGCCGCAGTTCGGGCACGCGAAGTGCGGCCGGCGCGGCTGGTGGCACTGCGGACAGGTCGAGAGCGCCGGCGCTTTGGTCTTCCACGTCGCGCGCCGGGTCCGCGTATTCGATTTGCTGCGTTTTTGTTTCGGATTCGCCATCGTCTTCAATTCACTCCGGGTTCTTGCATCAATTTTGCCAGGCCGGCCAGACGTTCGTCGATCTGATCTTCATGGCAGGCGCATTGCTCGCGATTCCTGTTCGCACCGCAGTGCGGGCATATGCCGCGACATCGCGGCTCGCAGATCGCTGCCATCGGCTCGTCGACTTCGAGCAGTTGCTCGACGAGCTCGCTGACGTCGATCGTCCGATCCACCAGCGGCGCCAGATCCGCGAACTGCGCGTCCTGCGGGCTGACGTCTTCGCTGAAGGCCTCGGCGATCTCGATGCGCGCCTCGCGCACGAACGGTTCGAGGCAGCGCACGCACGTCTCCGCTTCGCGGCCGGCGACTTCGCCCTCCATGTACACGCCGCGCTGCATGCGCCTGATCGCCGCGCGCAGGCGCACCCCGTCGGGATAACGCCGGGCCAGGTCGCCGTCGAGCCGGACATGCTGGTCGATCTCGATGGCCTCGACGTCGTGGCCAAAGAGCCGTTCTACTGAGATTTTCACGGGGATGCCTGCGCACGCGAAAGCCCGTCCTGATGACGGGCCATCGATTTGACTTGCATCATTATAGAAAAGGCGCTCCACCCTGTCAAATGTGCTTCCCTGCGGGACAACGCCTCAGTACCGGCGCAGCTGCGCGAGCGCATCGTCAAACGAGCTCACCGCCAAGATCCTGATGCCGTGGATGCCTGAGATAGACGGGTAGTCGGCCTTTGGCACTAAGAAGATCTTCGCGCCGCGATCGATGGCCGCGCGCAGCTTCTCGATCGCGCCGCCGACGGGCAGGACCGCGCCGTCGGCTGCCAGCACGCCGGTGCCGGCGATCTGCGTGCCGCCCGCGAGCGGCGTGCCCGTCAGCGAGCGGTAGATCTGCAGCGCGAACATCAGACCCGCCGACGAGCCGTTGATGTCTTTGACCTTGTACTCCACGTGCACCGGCAGCGATACCAGCGTGGTGTTCGCCGACACGATGATGCCGAACAGCGGCTTTCCTTTGTAGAGCGCGGTGTGGCAGGCGACCTCCACCGGCTTGGCGTCGCGCTCGATCTTGAACGCGAACGTCGACCCGACCGGCTTTCTCCCCGCGGCCGCGGCGATCGCCTCGACCCCGTCGGGCGTGCGGCCGTCGATCGACGCGATCGTGTCGCCGGTCTTGAAGCAGCCTGCCGCAGGCATGCCGGCCTTGATCTCCACGATCTTCGTCGTCGTCGCCGTCTTGACCGGCAGACCCGCCGCGCGCTCGGCCACGATCTGGGCGACCTTCTGGCTTTCCTTCATCGCGTCTTCGAGCTCGCGGTCGAACTGCGTGTCGTTGTCGTTGCCGGCGAAGTCCCGGCGCGGCACGATCTCAAATCCGGGCAGCACTTTGGCTGCTAGATAGAACGCCGGCCGGCCCGGCATCACCTTCACATCGGTGAGGTAGAGTATTCCCGGCGGCGGCGAGTGCCCGGGCACGGCGACGAGCCCATTGAGGTCGACCGCGTCACCGGGTCCGAACACCAGAACCGGCAGCGGGATCAAAAACGCCGCCAGCCCGACGATGAGGCCGATCGCGGCCGCGCCGAGCAGCCGCAGCCGCGTATGCTTTTCTTCGGGATCTCCCGTCACGAACGGTCGCGCGCCTTCGCCTCGCCGTTGCTTGACAGGCTCGTCGCGAGCTGCTCACGGCCCTTGTGAACGGCGGCCAGCGCACTGCCCAAGCTCGTGTCGAGCGCCGCCAGCACGCCGTCGGCATACTGGTCCGCGCCGCGGCGCACTTCGCGCGCGTGTGCCTCGGCTTGTGAGATGATCTGCGCGGCGCGTTCCTGCGCCTGCCGCGTGATGTCCGACTCGTCGAGCAGCTGAGTCTTGGTCGTCGACGCCTGCGCGACAAGCGCGGCTGCTTCCGATCTTGCGCCCTCGATCAGCCGGTCCTTTTCTTTCGTCACCGCCTTCGCCCGGCTCACCTCGTCGGGCAGGGTCGAGCGCAGCTTCTCGACCAAGTCGAGCAGCCGGTCCTGGCTCACGATGCGCGCGCCGAACGGCAGCCAGATGCCTTCTTTGATGGAGCTCTCGAGCTTGTCGATGACGGTGTAGACGCTCATGCGATCACCTCTTCTTCCCCTTGGCGCGATGCGCGCGCATGCGGCGCAGGACCGAAGGCGGCACGAACTCGGCGATGTCGCCGCCGAGAGAGAACACTTCTTTGACCGACGACGAAGACACGTAGGCGAACTCCGGGCTCGCCGGCATGAAGATCGTGTCCGCGCCGCCGCGCAGCTTGCGGTTGAGCAGCGCCATCGAGAACTCGTGCTCGAAGTCAGACACGATCCGCAAGCCCTTCACGATCAGCGCCGGTCCGGCCGAGCGCACGTATTCGACGAGCAGGCCGGCGAACGAATCGACTTCGACGTTGCGGATGCCGGCGCACGCATCGCGCAGCATGGCGACGCGCTCGGCCAACGTGAACATCGGCGTTTTGCTGGGATTGGCCACGACGGCCACGATCACGCGTGGGAACTGCGCGGCGGCGCGGCGCACGATGTCGAGGTGGCCGAACGTCACCGGATCGAAGCTGCCCGGGTAGACGACGACGAATCCATCGCGCGGTGCAGCGACGGCGCGCGTGCGCGCCCGCGCCATCAGCGGTTCCCCCGCGACGAACGCCTGGCGGCACGCGGCGCACGGACGGCAGCCGCGCGCGCGGCGCCGTCTGCCGCGACGCCTTTGCCGCGCTTGCACACGGCGAACGTCAGCGACGTGTCGCCGTATTTCGCGCGTTTGACGACTTCGAGCGAATCGGGCAGATCGGGCTTGTCGGAGCTCGGGTGCTCGATGACCGCGATGCCCTCTTCGCCGAGCAGCGTCTTTTGCATCATCAGACGCAACTCGTCGAGCGCGCCGCGCTCGTATGGCGGATCGACCAGCACGATGTCGAAGGAGCCGCGCAGCGTGCGCAGCGCGCGCAGCGCGTGCATGGGCATGATGCGCCAGCGGTCGCTGTCGGGCACGACCCGCACGGCGTTGCGCCGGATGGTCATCACCGCGTTCGCGTCGTTGTCGACGAAGACCACCGATGCGGCGCCGCGCGACATCGCCTCGAGACCGAGCGCTCCGGAACCGGCGAACAGGTCGAGGACGCGCGCGCCCTCGACGCGTTGCGCCAAGATGGCGAACATCGCCTCGCGCACTTTCGCGCCGGTCGGACGCGTCTTGGCGCCCTTGGGCGCCGAGAGCGTGGTCCGAGCCCGGCTGCCGCCTGCAAGTCGCATACGCTGGGATTGGACGCCAGCGCGGTGCTCTCCTTAAGGTAGGGCCAAGCCGAGCTTTCGAGCGCTCTTACGAGGTGGCGCGCAGCGCGGTGTCCGTGTCTTGCGCGGCCAAGAATGCCGCCAGGCGCGCGTTTTCGGCGCGCTCCAGCCTGGGGTCGCGCGCGATCAGCGCATCCGCTTCCTTTTTGGCGTCGAGGAACACCGGGTAATCGCGCACCAGATGCGCGAGGCGGAAGTCCGCCATGCCGTGCTGGCGGGTGCCGAGCAGATCGCCCGAACCGCGGATCTTCGCGTCTTCCTCGGCGATCGCAAAACCGTCGTTGGTCTTCTCCAAGATATGCAGCCGGGCGGTCTCCTCTGAATCGTCCGTGGCGACGAGGATGCAGTACGAGGCTGCGGCTCCACGGCCGACGCGGCCGCGCAGCTGGTGGAGCTGCGCCAACCCGAAGGACTGCGCGTCGAACACGAGCATCACCGTCGCGTTGGGCACGTCGACGCCGACCTCCACGACCGTGGTCGCGATCAGGATCTGCAAGAACCCGTCCGCGAACATGCGCATGATCTTCTCTTTCTCGTGGCCGCCGATCTTGCCGTGCAGCAGCCCCACGCGCAGTCCTTTGAACGCGTCGGCGCGCAGCTCTTCCGCCTGCTTGACCGCCGTGTGCAACGCGCGGTCCGACTCGTCGATCGCCGGACACACGACGTACGCCTGCCGCCCTTGCGCCACCTGATCGCGGATGAACGCGAAGATCTTGTCTTTGCTCGCGACGTCGCGCACGTACGTCTTCGGCGGTTTGCGCCCCGGCGGCATCTCGTCGATCACCGAGATGTCCAGGTCGGCGTACACGGTCTGTGCGAGGGTGCGTGGGATCGGCGTCGCGGTCATGACCAGCGTGTGCGGCGTGACGTGTTTGCCCTTGGCACGAAGCGCGGCGCGCTGCATCACGCCGAAGCGATGTTGTTCGTCGATCACGACCAGACCCAACCGTGCAAACTCGACGTCCTCGGTCAGCAGCGCATGCGTGCCCACTACGACGTCGAGCTCGCCGCGGCGCAGCTGCTCGAGGATGTCATCTCGGGTGGCGCGCCGCAGCGCGCCCACCAGCATCGCGACGCGCACGCCGGCTGCGGACAGCAGCCGCGTGAGCGTGTTGAACTGTTGCGCCGCAAGGATTTCGGTGGGTGCCATGAACGCGGCTTGATGGCCGGCGCGCACCGCGAACAGCACCGCCGCAGCGGCGACCGCAGTTTTGCCCGAGCCGACGTCGCCTTGCAGCAGCCGATTCATCGGCGAGGGCTTGACCAGGTCCCTCACGATCTCGTCGATCACGCGCGCCTGCGCTCCGGTCAAGTCGAACGGCAGCAGCGAGCGGATCGCCGCGTTGAAGTCGTCCGCGTGCCGGGCCGATGCTTTCGAAAAATCGGGCGAGCGCTCGCCCATGCGCGCTGCCCGGCGCTGCGCGGCGGCCAATGCCAGCAAGAAGAACTCTTCAAAGATCAGCCGGCCGCGCGCGCGCTCGGCTTCTTCGAGCGAGCCCGGTTGGTGGATCGCACGCAGCGACCAGCGCGCGTCGGCGAACTTGCGCCGCGCGGCGATCGCCGCCGGGAGCGGATCGAAAAGCGCGTCGGCGTTCTTGCTCGCCGCGAGGCGTGAGAGGGCTCGTGCGGCGAGGCGCACCACGATGTGGTTCGATAAACCTGTGGTCAACGGATAGATTGGCACGAGCTCGCCGCTGTACGGCTCCTCCTCGGGAACCACGCGGTGGCGTGACACCAACATCTGCACGCCCGTCAACGTGAGCTCGACACGCCCGCGCATGAAGATGCGCTGACCGGCGCGCAGCTGCGAGCCCAAGTACGGGCGGCCGAACCAGATCGCGGTGATGGTGCCCGTGCCGTCGTCGACGATCGCCGTGGTCTTGGCGCGCACGCGGCCGCGCAAGCGGATGTGTTTGACCTGGCGGATCACGCCGAGCAGATTGACCTCGCCCTCGGCTGCGCGCGTCTCGCGAAGCGCAGCGACGGTCGCCGCAGAGCGAAGATCCTCGTACCGGTACGGGTAGTGGCGCAGCAGGTCGAGCACGGTGCGGACGCCCATCCGGTCGAACTGCTCGACGGTAGCCCGCTTGAGGGTTCCTAGAGATGTTAGCGGCGCACCGGTGAAGGGCGCGCTCTGCCCGGCTTGCGGATCCGGCGAGGCTGGAGGCGACAGCCGGAGTCGAACCGGCGATGGAGCTTTTGCAGAGCTCTGCCTTACCACTTGGCTATGTCGCCGCGAGCGTGCGCGGTTTCGGCGAGCTCCGGGACGTTTCTTGCACGTCCGGCGCGCGCTCTGAGGAATGCGTATATAATGATGATTCGCGTTTAGGCGCGTGCGTCGATGGACCCTCTCGCACACGACGTCCGGCGTTCTTGGATCATCAAGCCCGCGATTTTCTCACGGCGGTGTCGCCCCACACGAAACGCCCGATGAGCGCACGTGCGAGCGTAGCCCGGTAGCCGCTTCGCGCCAGCGGCCCGAATAGCGCGATCGCCAAGCGCACGCTGGACTCGGGACCCAAAAGCGACATCAGACGCGGCAACAGGTTCTGGGCGCGCGCGATCCGCGCCACGGCGGGCCGCCGCTCGCGCTCGATCGCCGCCAGCGCTGCGTCGATCGCCTCGCGACGGTCGAATGATTTCGTCAGCTCCATGGCTGGAAGCAGATGGCGGGCCGCGACGACCGCGTCTTGCAGGGCGACGTTGATGCCCTGTGCTCCGACCGGGGACATCGGATGTGCGGCGTCACCGAGCACGATCAGCCCCGGCCGCCACCAGCGCGGTGCCATTTCGCTGACCGCAGGCAGCAACGTGACGTCCCCCCACGACCGAAGCGCCGCCGACAGCGACGCCTGCAGCGGGCCCAGCGTCGCGGCCATGAGGCGGGTTCGGAAGCGGTCGAAACCGGCGGCTCGTAGCGCTTGGAACTCGCCTTTGCGCAGCAGCAAGCCGACGCGCGTGACCGAGCCCGTCGGATACCAAAAACACACTTCGCGTCCGCGGATCGTCGCCTCGTATCGGTCCGATGCGTCCGCAAACCGCGGCACCGCACACCACGCGATGTCGAAATCCACATGCGCGTCACGCATTTCAAGCCCGGCGCTGCGCCGCACGGCCGAAAAACGGCCGTCGAAGCCGACGACAAGATCGGCGCGCACCTCGTCCGCGCCGCTGCGGATGCCCGCGATGCAACAGCCGTCGTCGAGCAGCTCGCGCACGGCGGCGCCCATGCGCAACGAAAAGCCGGGAAGCGCGCGCGCTTCGCCGGCGAGAGCCTCGAGCAACTGACGCTGCGGCAGCGACGTCACGATCGGACTGCCGTCGTCCGATCGCAGCGGCGGAGAGTCGTAGACCATACCGCTGCGCCCGATGTGCAGCCGCACGGCGGTGGGAGAAGCTCGCTCGAGCGACGCCAGCCGTTCGCGAAGGCCGAGATCCTCGAGGATCTGCAGCCCGCTCGGCAGCAGGCTCTCGCCGCGAAATTCGCGCTCGAACGTCGCTGCCTGCTCGTACGCCTCGACGGCGACGCCGGCGCGCGCCAAGAGCAGCCCGAGCGTCAGACCGCCGGGGCCGGCGCCGACGATGAGAACTCGGGCGCTCACGCGAAACCGCGCCGCCACGCTACCATCGACAGAAAGGTTGCGAGCCCGTCCGATGCCCTACCTTCCCGCGCTTGGCGATTGCACGCTGGCGATCGGCCGGCGCTCCGTGTCGCTCACCAATCTCGGCAAGGTGTTCTGGCCGAAGCTGCGTATCACCAAAGGCGAACTGCTGCAATACTACGCCGACGTCGCCGATGTGCTGCTGCCGCACCTGCGCGACCGGGCGATGGTCATGAAGCGCTATCCCAACGGCATCAACAAGCCGTTCTTCTTCATGAAGCGCATCCCGCAGCCCCATCCGGAGTGGATCGAGACCTGCCGCATCGATCACTCGTCGGGCAACGTCATCGACTTCCCGATGGTCCAAGACCTGGCGTCGCTGCTGTGGGTGATCAATCTCGGATGCATCGACCTCAACCAGTGGTATGCGACGTGCGACGACGTCGATCGTCCGGACTATCTCCACTTCGACTTGGACCCCGTTCCCGGTGCGGATTTCGACGACGTGCGCGAGACGGCTCTGGTGGTGCGCACCGCCCTCGAGGGTCTCGACATGCCCTGTTACGCCAAGACGACCGGTTCGCGCGGCATCCACGTCTACGTGCCAATCGTGCGCGGCCCGGTGCAAAAGCAGGTCTGGACGTTCGCTAAAGCGCTGGCGTTAAGCCTTGCCAAGACCTATCCCAAGCTCATCACCGCCGAGTACCGCGTGTCGAAGCGGCCGCGCGGCAGAGTGCTCGTCGACTACAACCAAAACGCGTGGGGCAGGACGTTGGCTTCCATCTACTCAGTGCGTCCGACGCAGCACGCCGCAGTCTCGACACCGGTCCGCTGGGAAGAGATCGAGCGCGGCATCGCGATCGACGACTTCACGCTGCGTAACGTGCCGGCCCGAGTGCGCCGCTTCGGCGATCTGTGGAAACCGATGCTGGCGCGGCGAGGCCGCTTCCGCCTCGACAAGTTCGTCGGACGCTGACCCGACGACCGTCACCTCTAGCTCCAGCTCGTGCGCGCCTTCTTGAGCGCCGGTTCCAAACGCTGCGGTTTGCGCAGGGCCTCTTTCCAGCGGTCGCCGCTCTTCTTGAGCAGCGCCGGCGCCGTCGCGATGTTCCAGCGCGCCGCTTCGGCGAAGATATCCGCTGCCCGCGAGCGCGCCATGCGCGCGACGTCGTTCCATTCCAGCGGCCACGAGACAGGCGCCTTTGGCCTGGGCCGCACGATGAACGGCATGACGATGGTCTTGCCTTCGCCCACCTGCGCCCAATCTATGTAGACGCTGCCGCGCTTGCGCTTCTTGATCGAGCGTTCCATGGTGATCGCATCGCCCATGACGGCCGCCAGCCGCGTCGCGGTCAGCTCGGTGAACCGGCGGATCTCCGCGTAGTCGTAATCCGGCGCCAGACGCCACATCACGTGCAGCCCTTTGCCGCCGGACGTCTTCACCGCCGGCGCTATGCCCAACGCCTCGAGCTCGTCTCGCAGCTGCAGGGCGACCTTGGCCAGCGCCGCAAGCGAGCAGCCCGCTTGCGGGTCGAGATCCAGCAAGCAAAAATCCGGCGAGCCGAGCGAGCCGATGCTCGAGATCCACGCGTGCAGCGTGATCGCCGCGAGATTCGCCAGCCACGCAAGCGTTCGCTCGTCGTTGCACACGACGTAGTCGATCTTCGAGCGCTTGCCGTACGTGGACGGGACGCTCACCGTCTCCACCCAGTCCGGCGCGCCGCGCGGCGCCTGCTTCTCGAAGAACGAGACGCCGTTGATGCCGTTCGGGAAGCGCTGCAGCGTCAAGGGCCTATCCTTTACATACGGCAGCAGCCACGGGGCGACGCTGAGGTAATACTTGATCAAGTCGCCCTTGGTATAGCCGTCGTCGGGCCAAAGCACTTTGTCGAGATTGGTCAACGCGGGCAACGCAACACCCGTAGTAGCGCGTTTTGCTACACGCGCTTTCCCCGCTGGCGCCTTTGACGGCGCGGCAGGGCGGTTGGAGATCCAAGTGCGAGCGCGCGGATTCTTCTCCACTTCATCGAGCGTGCGGCCGCTTTTCGCCGAGCGAACATGCTTTTCGGCATCCCAATGCGGGTCGGCGTACTCGTCTTTGTCTTTGACCAGCAGCCATGCGTTGTCGCCGGCGCTGCGGCCGCGCATCTTCACAAGGGTGAACATGCCGCGCAGTTTGCGCCCGTGCAAGATGAACTTGATCTTGCCGTTGGCGATCTCGCGCGCCGGGTCGGTGCCTTCCGCGAGCGTGTACCAGCCGTAGTCCCACACGATCACCTGGCCGGCGCCATAGTTGCCCTGCGGTATCACGCCTTCGAAATCGTAGTAGTCGAGCGGGTGGTCCTCGACGTGCATCGCCAAGCGCTTCTCCCCCGGGTCCAGCGACGGGCCTTTGGGCACCGCCCAGGACTTGAGAACGCCGCCGGCCTCTAGACGGAAATCGTAATGCAGATGGGAAGCGCGGTGCTTCTGCACCACGAAACGCAGCCGCTTGCCCGCGCGCGCCTTTACCGCACCGGCGGGCTCGCTCGTCTGTTTGAAATCGCGCTTGCGCTTGTACTCTCGCAGCGAACCCTTCATCGTTCGACCGGCCTCTCATGCACGATGTCCTTCGGATCTTTGTCTGTCCGCAGACCCAGGAAGACGGGCTGGCGCAAGAGCCCGTCGTCGGTCCACTCGCCGAACTTCACTTCGGCGACGAGTTTCGGCCGGACCCAGTGGCTCGTCTTCGGCAGCGGCGGCGGTGGCGGCGGATCGAACGGACAGCGCGCCGTCGCCAGCGGTTTGAGTTTGGCCATGACCGCC
>DATFYX010000006.1 GCA_035314825.1 Candidatus Eremiobacteraceae bacterium | reverse complement strand
CACGACCGACGTGACGGGTTCGATCACCCTGCCCGATGGCGTGGAGATGGTGATGCCCGGGGACAACGTGAAGATGACGGTGGAGCTGATCACGCCGATCGCGGCTGAAGAGGGCTTGCGCTTTGCGATCCGCGAGGGCGGGCGCACGGTCGGCGCCGGCGTCGTCACCAAGGTGATCGAGTAGCATGGCACGCCAGAAGATCCGCATCCGCCTGCGCGCGTACGACCACAAGATACTCGACCAGTCGGCCGAGCGCATCGTGGAGACGGCCAAGCGCACCGGTGCGTTCATCAGCGGCCCGGTGCCGCTGCCGACCGAGATCAACCGCTGGTGCGTGCTGCGCTCGCCGCACGTGGACAAGAAGAGCCGCGAGCACTTCGAGATCCGCACGCACAAACGGCTGATCGACATCCTCCAGGCATCCGCCAAGACCATGGATGCCCTGATGCACCTCGACCTGCCCGCAGGCGTGGACATCGAACTGAAGGCCTGACGACAATGAAGAACATCATCGGTCGCAAGCTCGGCATGACCAACGTGTTCACGGAAGACGGACGTTACGTGCCCGTCACCGTGATCGCCGCCGGCCCATGCTCTGTGATCGAACGCAAAGCGCTTGACAAAGACGGCTACGACGCGGTTGTGCTTGGCTTCGAAGATGCCAAGCACAAGCAGCTGACCAAGCCGCAGCGCGGCCGCTTCGAGAAGCTCAACACCGCGCCCAAAGCGGTGCTGCGCGAGTTCCGCGACGACTTGGGCGATGCCAAAGCGGGCGACACCGTCACCGTCGAGGCGTTCGCGGCAGGCGATAAGGTCGACGTGATCGGCACGAGCAAAGGGCGCGGTTACGCCGGCATCATCAAACGTTGGAACGGATCGGGCGGCGGCGCGAGCCACGGCTCGATGATCCATCGCCAGCCGGCGTCCAACGGCGACACCAACGCGGCCAAGACCGTCAAAGGCAGCCACCGTCCAGGGCATCTGGGTGTCGAGCGCGTCACTTCGCTCAATCTCGAGGTCGTCAGCGCGGATGCCGAGCGCAACCTGTTGCTGGTGAGCGGCGCGGTCCCCGGCGGGCGCAACACGATCGTGCTCGTCCGGCCGTCCGTGAAAGCGAAGGCCAAATGAGCAACACGAATCTCCCGCTCTTGGACACCACCGGCAAAGCGGTCGGCAAGGTCGACGTGCCGGCGGCGTTTTCGCGTGAGCCCAAAGTGGCGGTGCTGCACTTCGCGGTCACGCGCCATCTCGCCAATCGACGCGCCGGAACGGCCGACACGAAGCGGCGCGACGACGTGCGTGGCGGCGGCAAGAAGCCGTGGCGCCAGAAGGGCACCGGCCGCGCGCGCGCGGGCAGTATCCGCTCCCCGCTATGGCGCAAAGGCGGCGTGGTGTTCGGTCCGCATCCGCGCTCGTACAACATCGCGATGAACCGGCGCGCGCGGCGCGCGGCGCTGGGCATGGCCGTTGCCGCCAAGGCGGCGGACGGCTCGATCAGCATCGTCGACGCAGCCGGCTTCAAACCGGCCAAGACCAAAGAGTTCGTGGCGTTCCTGGAGCAGTCGAATTCATCCGACCGCAAAGGCAAAGTGCTGTTCATCGTCGATCGCGAGAAGGATGAGCACGCAAGAGCGATCGCCCTCGCCGGCGCAAACCTGCGCGGCCTGACGATCGCCCCCGTCGCCGGCGTGAGCGCGCACGCGCTGCTCGCGCACGACCGCGTCATCTTCACCAAGAACGCGTACGAATCGCTGGCGGAGGTGTGCAGTGCCTGAGATGCGCCGCGTCGTGAAGCGTCCGCTGGTCACGGAGAAGTCCGTGGCGGCGACCGCACGTTCCCAATACGCGTTCGAAGTCGACACGCGCGCGTCCAAGCACAGCATCAAAGACGCGGTCCAGCGCCTGTTCAAAGTCACGGTGCTGCGCGTCAACACGACCAACGTGCCGGCCAAGACGGGGCGCAACATGCGCCGTCCGACCCGCAAGCCCGTGCAGACCCACGGCGCCTGGAAGAAGGCGATCGTGACGCTCAAAGAGGGCGACAAAATCGAGCTCGGCGGGGTGAACTACTTTGAATCGTAAGGTCGTATAATGGCGATAAAGAAATTCAGGCCGACGTCACCCGGACGCCGCTTCATGACGATCACGGCGTTCGACGACGTCACCAAGAGCAAACCCGAGAATTCGCTCATCGAGTCGCAGAAGAAGCACGCGGGGCGCAATTTCAACGGGCACATCACCGTGCGCCATCGCGGCGGCGGCCACAAGCAGATGTACCGTCGGATCGATTTCGCGCGGCGCAAGGACGGCGTGCCGGCCAAGGTCGCGGCGATCGAATACGACCCCAACCGCTCGGCGCGCATCGCGCTGCTGCATTACCGCGACGGCGAGAAGCGCTACATCCTCGCGCCCTTGGGATTGGCGGTCAACGACGTCGTGGTCTCGGGTCCCGAAGCGGACATCAAGACCGGCAACGCGTTGCCCCTGACGAACATCCCGCTGGGCACGGTCATCCATAACATCGAGCTGACGCCCGGCGGCGGCGGCAAACTCGTGCGCAGCGCCGGCGGCGCCGCGCAGCTCATGGCAAAAGAAGGCGACTATGCGCAGGTGCGCATGCCGTCGGGCGAAGTGCGCATGATCGCCGTCGTGTGCCGCGCGACCGTCGGACAGCTCGGCAATCTCGAGCATGAGAACCAGGTGATCGGCAAGGCGGGCCGCACGCGCTGGCTCGGACGCCGGCCGCAGGTGCGCGGCATCGCCATGAATCCGGTCGACCACCCGCACGGCGGCGGCGAGGCCCGCTCGACCGCAGGCCGTCCGCCGACGACGCCGTGGGGCGTCATGACCATGGGCAAAAAGACGCGCCGCACCAAGCGCACCACCAAGTTCATCGTCAAGCGCCGGAGCAAAAAATGAGCCGTTCTACCAGCAAGGGACCGTTCATCGCCGACCATCTGCTCGCCAAGGTCGAGCGCATGAACTCGACGCGCGAGAAGAAGGTCATCAAGACATGGTCGCGCGCCTCGACGATCGTGCCGGCCATGGTCGGCCACACGATCGCGGTGCACGACGGGCGCAAGCACGTGCCGGTATACGTGCAGGAGAACATGGTGGGCCACAAGCTCGGCGAGTTCGCCCCGACGCGCATCTTCCGCGGCCACGGCCAAGGCGCCGCCAAAGCCGAAGCGACGGCGGTGGTCAAGTAGCCATGCAAGCGCACGCAACGGTCAAGTTCCTGAAGATCCCGGCGCGCAAGGCGCGCCGCGTGGTCGACGTCATCCGCGGCAAGCGCGTGGACCGCGCGCTCGTCGAGCTGTCGTTCTCGACGCTCGAGGCGAGCAAGGCGATCCACAAGCTGCTGCGTTCGGCGGCGGCCAATGCGGAGAACAACCACGGCATGAAGCCGGGCGACCTGGTCATCGCACGCGCGACGGTCGACGGCGGCCCGATGTTCAAACGCGTCGAGGCGCGGGCTCGCGGCTCGGCAGGCCTCAAGAGGAGAAGGATGTCACACGTGACCATCACCGTGTCGGACGGAGAGGACGCCTAGCATGGGCCAGAAGGTCAATCCCATCGGCTTCCGCCTCGGCATCGTCCGGACATGGGACTCGCTGTGGTTCGAGGGCAAGCAATACAAAGATAGGCTGCACGAAGACTTGCGCATCCGCGAGGTCATCGACGCCTTGTCGCGTTCGGCCGGCGTGTCGCGCGTGATCATCGAGCGGCGCGCCAACCAGGTGCGGGTGGTCATCAACACGGCCAAGCCGGGTATCATCATCGGCAAGCGCGGCGCCGGCATCGAGGACCTGCGCAAGAAGCTCGAGCGCGTTGTCGGCAAGCCGGTCAATGTCAACGTCATCGAGATCAAGTATCCGGAGCTCGACGCGAAGCTTGTCGCCAACAACATCATCGATCAGCTCGAGAAGCGGATCGCGTTCCGGCGCGCCATGCGCCAGGCCATCCAACGCACGATGAAAGCGGGCGCGCGCGGCATCAAAGTGCAGTGCGGCGGCCGCTTGGGCGGCGCCGAGATCGCGCGCGTCGAGCGCAACTTCGAGGGCAAGGTGCCGCTGCACACGCTGCGCGCCAACATCGACTACGCGCAGGTCGAGGCGTACACCACCTACGGCCGCATCGGCGTCAAGGTGTGGATCTACATGGGCGAAGTGCTGCCCGACGGGCGGCCCAAGCAAGAGTCGCAGGACCTGCGGCCGCGCGAGCGGCGCCCGCGCCGTCCGAAGACGGAGCAAGCGGAGATTACCGCGCCCGTGACGACTGAGGCTGCGGTCGGCGTGTCCGCCGACGCGAGCGCGCAGCCGAGCGTGGCGCCGGTCGAGAGCGCGCCTGTCACGACCGAGGCTGCCGTCGGCGAATCGCCCGCCGCTGCCGCCGCGCCTGCTCCGGAGGGCACGTAGCACATGTTGATGCCAAAACGCGTCAAGTACCGCAAGATGCAGCGCGGCCGCATGAAGGGCCGCGCCATGTCGGGCAACACGCTGCACTTCGGCGAGTACGGGCTGCAGGCGCTCGAGCCGGCGTGGGTGAGCAGCCGGCAGATCGAAGCCGCTCGTATCGCGCTGACGCGCCACATGAAGCGCGGCGGCAAGGTGTGGATCACCGTGTTCCCCGACAAATCATATACCAAGAAGCCCGCCGAGACGCGCCAAGGTTCCGGCAAGGGCGCGCCCGAGGGCTGGGTCGCGGTCGTGCGCCCGGGCCGCATCTTGTTCGAATTGGCCGGCGTGGAGCCGGCGGTCGCCAAGGAAGCGCTCAAACTTGCCGCTTCGAAGCTGTCGATCGCCACGAAGCTCGTCCGGCGCGAAGGGGTTGGTGAGTCCGTTGAAGTCTAACGAATTGCGCGCGCTGCGCGAGCTGACCACGCGCGAGCTTGAGGAAAAACTCACGGCCACCAAAGAAGAGATGTTCAACCTGCGCTTCCAGCTGGTCACCGGGCACCTGCAGGATCACGCCACGGTGAGCAAGCTGCGGCGCGATATCGCGCAACTGTACACCCTGCTGGCGCAGCGGCGCCTGGCGGGCTAGACATATGGAAGAGACGATGACCGAGAATCAGACCGCGGCGCGCAGCGTCCGCAAGATGCGCATCGGGCGCGTGGTGTCCGACAAGATGCACAAGAGCATCGTCGTGCGCACCGAAGTGAACCGGGCGGATCGGCACTACGGCAAGATCACGCTGCGTTCCACGCGCTACATGGCGCACGATGAGAACAACGACGCCAAAGTCGGCGACCTCGTGCGCATCGTCGAAACACGCCCGCTTTCCGCGCGCAAGCGCTGGCGGCTGGTCGAGATCGTGGAGAAGGCGAAGTGATCCAGTCCCAGACGCGGCTCAAAGTGGCCGATAACTCCGGCGCGCGCGAGCTGATGGTGTTCCACGTCAAGGGCGGCTCACGCCATCCCTACGCCTACGTGGGCGACGTCGTCGTGGCCACGGTCAAGAGCGCCATTCCCGGCGCGGCCGTGAAGAAAGGCAACGTCGTATCGGCCGTCATCGTGCGCCAGAAGAAGAAGATGCGCCGGCCCGACGGCTCGTTCATCCGCTTCGACGAAAACGCTGCCGTGCTGATCAACGAACAGAACAACCCGCGCGGCACGCGCATCTTCGGCCCCGTCGCGCGCGAACTGCGCGATCGCGACTTCATGAAGATCGTCTCGCTCGCGCCGGAGGTGCTTTAAGAGCATGAAGCAGACCAGATTGGCCGCCGGCGACACCGTGATGGTGCTGTCGGGCAAGTACAAAGGCAAGCGCGGCAAGATCAAGCTGGTGCGCCGCCACGACGGTGTCGCCGAAGTGGAAGGCGTCAACGTGGTCAAGCGCCATTCGAAGGCGACGGCGACGGCCAAGGCGGGCATCCTCGAGAAGGAGCTGCCGATGCCGGTGGGCCGGCTGATGTACGTATGCCCCAAGTGCAACAAGCCCGGCAAGCTCGCGCGCATCGTCAAGGGCGAGGGCAAAGAGCGCATCTGCCGGCGCTGCCACGAACCCGCCGACAGACCGGTGAAGGCATAACAGCGATGAACAGGATGAAAGAACGATACCAGCAGCAGGTCGTGCCTGCGCTCACCAAACGCTTCGGGTACAAAAACCCGATGCAGGTGCCGCGCTTGCGCAAGATCGTCGTCAACATGGGCGTGGGCGAAGCGGTCGCCGAGCCCAAGGCCATGGACGGCGCGGTCTCCGATCTGACCGCCATCACCGGTCAAAAGCCGCTGGTGACGCGCGCGACCAAGAGCATCGCGGTGTACAAGCTGCGCGCGGGCATGCAGGTGGGCGCCAAGGTGACGCTGCGCGGCGAGCGCATGTACGCGTTCTTCGACAAGCTGGTCAACATCGTGCTGCCGCGCATCCGCGACTTCCGCGGCACGTCGCGCAACTCGCTCGACGGGCGCGGCAACTACGCATTGGGTCTCAAGGAGCAGCTCGTGTTCCCGGAGATCAACTACGATAAGGTCGACCGCGTGCGCGGCATGGACATCGTCATCGTGACGAGCGCGCACAACGATGAAGAGGCGCTGGCGTTCCTTGCCGAGATGGGCATGCCGCTGCGCAAGGAAGGGGCTGCGGCGTAACGCTATGGCCAAGACATGTCTGATCGAGAAGAGCAAGCGGACGCCGAAGTTCAAGGTCCGCAAGCACAACCGCTGCCTGCGCTGCGGCCGGCCCAAGGGCTTCTTGCGCAAATTCGCGCTGTGCCGCATCTGTTTCCGCGAATTGGCTCACGCGGGCAAGGTGCCCGGCGTCGTCAAGGCGTCGTGGTAAGGGACTAGAGGAATATGGGAGTGATAACCGATCCGGTCGCCGATATGCTCACGCGCATCCGCAACGCCAATACGGCGTTCCAGGAGCGCGTCGACATCCCGGCGTCGCGCGTCAAACTCGAGCTGGCCAAGCTGCTCAAGGCGGAGGGCTTCATCAAGAGCTTCGACGTCGTGGCGCAGCAGCCGCGCGACATCATCCGCATCGCGCTCAAGTACGGCACGGGCCGCGAGCGCGTGATCAACGGGTTGCAGCGCATCAGCCGTCCGGGCTTGCGCATCTACACGCCGAAGGGCGAGATCCCCAAATGCATGGGTGGCCTCGGCCTGGTGATCCTGTCGACGCCCAAGGGCATCATCAGCGGCAGACAGGCCAAGCGCCTGGGCTGCGGCGGTGAAGTCATGGCGTTCGTGTGGTAGGGAATTCATGAGCAGAATCGGACGCATGCCCATCAGCGTGCCGGCCGGCGTGAATGTCGGTTACAGCGCGCGCGTGGTGACGGTCAAAGGACCCAAAGGGGAGCTCTCGCTCGAGTGCGCCGAGCCGATCGACGTCAAAGTCGAAGGCGCCTCGGTCAGCGTGACGCGCCCCAACGACGACAAGCGCAGCAAGCAGCTGCACGGGCTCACCCGCACGCTGATCGCCAACATGGTGCACGGCGTGACGGCGGGCTTCTCCAAGTCGCTCGACATCGTCGGCGTCGGCTACCGCGCGCAGGCGCAAGGCAAGAAGCTGAACATCGCGGTGGGCTATTCGCACCCGGTCGTCATCGAGCCGCCGGCGGGCATCGACATCAAAGTCGAAGGCACGAACAAGATCGTGATCAGCGGCGCCGACAAGCAGATGGTCGGACAGCTGGCGGCGCAGATCCGCGCGATCCGCCCGCCCGAGCCGTACAAGGGCAAGGGCATCCGCTACGAGGGCGAGCGCGTGCGCCGCAAACTCGGCAAGGCTGGTAAGACCGCCGGCGCGGCCGGCGGCGGAGGGAAGAAGTAATGGCGACGCTCGGCAGCAGAAACGCATTGCGCGTGCGCAGGCACAGCCGCATCCGCAAGCGGATGAACGGCTCGACGCAGCGGCCGCGGCTCTCGGTGTTCCGCAGCCTGCATCACGTGTATGCGCAGCTGATCGACGACTCGACCGGGCGCACGCTCGCCGCCGCATCGACGCGCGAGAAGGCGGTCGCCCAAGGCCTGGAATCGCTTTCAGGCATCGCGGCGGCGCAGCGCGTCGGCACGATCGTGGCGGAGCGCGCCAAAGAGAAGGGCGTCACCGCAGTCGTGTTCGACCGCGGCGGCTACAAATATCACGGGCGCATCAAGGCGCTGGCAGACGCCGCACGCGGCGCAGGGTTGGAGTTCTAAGCAGTGGCACGGATTACGGACGGTTCAGGACTCGAAGAACAAGTCGTTCGGGTCAACCGCGTGGCCAAAGTCGTCAAGGGCGGCAAGCGCTTCAGTTTCAGCGCGCTCGTCGTCGTGGGCGACCGGCAAGGCCGCGTGGGCTACGGCTTGGGCAAGGCGCGCGAAGTGCCGGAAGCGATCCGCAAGGGCGTCGAAGCGGCGCGCCGCGCGCTGGTGACGGTGCCGATGGTCGGACGCACGATTCCGCATCCCATCCTATCGCACGTCGGCGCGGGCAAAGTGCTCATGAAACCGGCCAGCAAAGGCACGGGCGTGATCGCGGGCGGCGCCATGCGCGCGGTGCTCGAACTCGCCGGCGTGCACGACATCTTGACCAAATCGCTCGGCACGAACAACCCGATCAACGTCATCCAGGCGACGGTGGCAGGCCTCAAGCAGCTGCGCACGGCCGAAACGGTCGCCAAGCAGCGCGGCAAGACGGTCGCAGAGCTGTTCGGCAAGGAGACTGAGGCGAAGGAGGCCACGGCAGATGAAGCTGTCGCATCTTAAGCCCGCGCCGGGCAGCAAGAGCAAACGCGTGCGCGTGGGCCGCGGCCATGGCAGCGGCTTGGTGAAGACTTCGGGCAAAGGCGGCAAGGGCCAGACCGCGCGCTCGGGCGGTGGCAAGGGCCGCACGTTCGAGGGCGGCCAGACGCCCTGGTTCCGCCGGCTGCCGCAGCGCAAAGGCGTCTCGCAGAAAGCGCGCTCGACGGTCATCTTCCGCACGACCTACGCGGTGGTGAACCTCGTCGATCTGACCGGCTGGGATGCCAAGACCGCGGTGACCCCCGATGCGCTGCGCGTTGCGGGCATCGTCGATCGTATGCATGACGGCGTCAAGATCTTAGGCTCGGGCGACGCGCCCAAGGGCCTGCGATTCAAGGACGTCGTGTTCTCCGCTCCGGCTCGGGCCAAGCTCGAAGCCGCCGGCGCGGTGTTCGAGGACTAGCGGTCCCATGGTGATGTGGCGCAATCTCGCCAACGCACTCGTCGTTCCGGAGCTGCGCAACCGGCTGCTCTTCGTGTTCGGCGCGTTCGCGGTGTTCGTGATCGCGGTCTACATCCAGATCCCGTACGTGGACATCGCCAAGTGGACGCAGCTGCTGGGCTCGGGCCAGTTCCTCAATTTCTTGGGCTTCTTGTCGGGCGGCGCGCTGCAGCACTTCTCGGTCATCGCCATGGGCATCACGCCCTATATCAACGCCAGCATCATCATGCAGCTGGCGACCGTCGTGTTCCCGGAGATCAAGGAGCTGATGCAGCACGGCGGCGAGGAAGGGCGCAAACGCGTCGGCCTGTGGACGCGCTGGCTGACCGTCGGCTTGGCGCTCGTCCAGGCGACGACGATGGTCATCGCGCTCAACCGCTCGCAGGTCTTCTTGCGCAGCGACATGTTCTATCTCGTGGGCGTCGTGCTCACGCTCACGGCGGGCACGGTCTGGCTGATGTGGCTGGGCGAGCAGATCACCGACAAAGGCGTCGGCAACGGCGTCTCGCTGATCATCTTCGTGGGCATCATCTTGCGCTTCCCGACGTATTTCAAGGAGACGGTCTCGCTGGGCCAGGCGGGCGGTCTCAACTGGCTGGGCTTGGTGATCTTCGCCGCCATCGCGATCATCTCGCTGATCTCGGTCGTCTTCATGTACCAGGGCCAGCGGCGCGTGCCGGTGCAGTACGCCAAACGCGTCGTCGGACGCAAGGTCTACGGCGGGCGCAGCACCTATATCCCGCTGCGGCTCAACAACGCGGGCGTCATCTCGATCATCTTTGCGATCTCGATCCTGTTGCTGCCGCGCCAGATCGCGCAGTGGGCGAGCAACTACCACTCGACGTTCGCCGACGGCTTCACGCGCTTTGTGAGCCTGTACTTCGACTACAACAGCTTCCTCTACAATCTTGTGTACTTCTTGCTGGTGGTCGGCTTCACGTTCTTCTACAGCGAAGTGGTCATCAACATCATGGACATCGCGGACTCGCTCAAGAAGCAGGGCGGGTTCATACCCGGCATCCGGCCGGGCAAACCGACCTCCGACTACTTGCAGAAGATCTTGCACCGCATCACGTTCGTCGCCGCGATCTACCTCGGTCTGCTCGCCATCCTGCCCAATATCTCGCAATGGATCACGCACATCACGACGATCTTCTTGGGCGCCACATCGCTGTTGATCGTGGTCGGCGTGGCCTTGGACACCATGACCCAGCTCGAGGCGCGGCTCGCGATGCGCGACTACCGGGGGTTCATCAACAAGTGAGCGACTCGGGATTCAGGCTGCTGCTGCTGGGCGCGCCCGGCGCGGGCAAGGGCACGCAGGCGGCGCTGCTGGCCAAGACATTGGGAGTGCCGCATATCGCGACCGGCGACATGTTCCGCGCGGCCAAAGCGGCAGGCTCGCCGATGGGCGTGATGGCGCGCAAGTACATGGACCGCGGCGAGCTGGTCCCCGACAAAGTGACGATCGGCATCGTCGAAGAGCGGCTGCAGCAGTCCGACGTCGCGCACGGCTGGGTGCTCGACGGCTTCCCGCGCACGGCGGCGCAGGCGGCGGCGCTGGACGATCTCTTGGCACGCCTCGGCCAGCATCTGGACGCCGTGGTCAAGCTGACCGTGCCGCGCGAGGAGCTGATCCGCCGCCTTACGGGGCGCCGCGTCTGCCCGAACTGCAACGCCAATTATCACGTCGTCTCGGCGCCGCCCAAACGCGACGGCGTGTGCGACCGCTGCGGCCATGAGCTCGAGCAGCGCGAGGACGACAGCGAAGCGACGGTCATGCACCGGCTCGACGTCTATCACGATTCGACGCGCCCGCTGATCGCGTTCTACGAGAAGAAAGGCCTGCTGCATCGCGTGGACGGCACTATGCCGGTGCCCGCGGTCAATGCCGCGATCCTGGCCGCAGCCCGGTCCGGAGCCCGAGCCGGCGCGCACGTGAAGGCATCATGATCCACTGCAAGAGCGAGGCCGAACTGGCCAAGATGCGGATCAGCGGTGCCGTGGCGGCGCGCGCGTTGGCCCAGGTGAAGGCCGCGGTGCGTCCGGGCGCCACGACCAAAGAGATCGACGCGTTGGCGGACCGCTTCATCCGCGAGGGTGGCGGCGTGCCGGCGTTTTTGGGCTACCACGGTTTTGCCGGGTCGATCTGCGCCTCGGTCAACGACGAGGTCGTGCACGGCATACCCGACGGACGGCGGCTGCGCGAAGGCGATCTGCTCAAGGTCGACATCGGGGCCATCGTCGACGGCTGGTATTCGGACATGGCCTGCACCATCGCGGTCGGCGAGGCGTCGGCGCAAGCCCGCCGGCTCATGCAGGTGACGGAAGAAGCGCTGTACGTCGGCCTGGCAACGGTGCGTCCGGGCGTGCATGTCTCCGACATCGGCCATGCGGTGCAGAGCTACGTCGAGGGCCACGGTTACTCGGTCGTGCGCGCGCTGGTCGGTCACGGTGTCGGCCGCGACCTGCACGAAGAGCCGCCGGTGCCGAACTTCGGGCGCAAGGGGATGGGCCCGGTCCTCAGACCCGGCATGGTGATGGCGATCGAACCGATGGTCAACCAGGGCGGGCACGACGTGCGCACGCTCGACAACCAGTGGACCGTCGTGACTACCGACGGCAAGCTGTCGGCCCACTTCGAGCACACGGTCGCCGTGCGGGCGAACGGTTTTGAGATCCTGACCGCCGTCGACGAGGCCGAAGCGGCCGCCATCGAACGGCGCGCTTTGAACGGAGGAACGCTTGGCGCGACGCAATCGCCCAATGCAGCGGCGCTCGGGTAAGAAGAAACCGCCGAAGCCCGATGCGAATCCCTCGCCCAAGGAAGAGGCGATCGAGGTCGAGGGTGTCGTCGTCGAGCCGCTGCCCAACGCGTTCTTCCGCGTCGAGTTGAGCAACGGACACAAAGTGCTCGCGCGCGTGTCGGGCAAGATCAGGATGAACTTCATCCGCATCCTGCCGGGTGACCGGGTCCTGGTGGAGCTGTCGCCGTACGACTTGAGCCAAGGGCGGATAACCTACAGGTACAAGTAGAATATACAAGAGCAATGGAGCGGTCGAATGACCGCCGAGAAATGGAGCGGTCGAATTTATTCGACCGAAAGATGATGAAAGTCAGACCGAGCGTAAAACGGATTTGCGACAAGTGCAAGATCATCAAGCGGCGGGGACGCACGCGGGTGATCTGCGAGAACCCCAAGCATAAGCAGGCTCAGGGGTAGGGGAGAGTATGGCACGTATCGCTGGAATCGATCTGCCGCGCGAGAAGCGCGTCGAGATCGCGTTGACCTACATCTTCGGCATCGGGCGGCCAACCGCCACGAAGCTGTTGAAGCAGACCGGCGTCGATCCCGACATCCGCGTCAAGAACTTGACGGATGAGGATATCCAGAAGCTGCGCGAGCAGATCGAGAAGAACTTGAAGGTCGAGGGCGATCTTCGCCGCGAGGTCGCAGGCGCGATCAAGCGTTTGATAGACATCGGCTCGTATCGCGGCATCCGCCACCGCCGCGGTCTGCCCGTGCGCGGCCAGCGCACGCGCACCAACGCGCGCAACCGCAAGGGACCGCGCAAGACGGTGGCCGGCAAGAAGAAGACCAAAGGACCGGGGGTCGGCAAGTAAATGGCGGAACCGAAAAAGCGCGCGCGCCGCACCAAGAAACGCGAGATCAAGAACGTCTCGCAGGGCATCGCGCGCATCCACGCGAGCTTCAACAACACGCTCGTCACCATCACCGACATGCAGGGCGGCGCGCTGGCTTGGGCGAGCGCCGGGGGCATGGGCTTCGCCGGCAGCAAGAAGTCGACACCGTTCGCTGCGCAGCTCGCGGCCGAGAGCGCCGCGCGCAAGTCGATGGAGCACGGCATGAAGCAGGTCGAGGTCCACGTCAAAGGGCCGGGCGCCGGGCGCGAGGCCGCGATCCGGGCGCTGCAGGCCGCCGGCCTGGAGATCGTCCTGATCAAAGACGTCACCCCGATCCCGCACAACGGCTGCCGTCCGCCGAAGCGGCGCCGCGTCTAAGGTAGTAACCCCCGGCCCGCCCAGGCCGGAAATCTAACACGGATAGCGAATAAAGGAAAGATATGGCTCGATACACAGGACCTGTCTGCCGCCTCTGCCGGCGCGAGAGCGCCAGCGGCACCAAACCGGGCGAGAAGGTCAAGCTCTTCTTGAAAGGCGAGCGCTGCCTGTCCAAGAAGTGCGCCGTCGAGCGCCGCACCGCGGCGCCCGGACAAAAGGCGCAGACCAAGAACCGCCCCAAGGTGTCCGAGTTCGGCCGCCAGCTGCGCGAGAAGCAGAAGATGCGCCGCATCTACGGCGTGCTCGAGCGGCAGTTCGAGAACTACTTCAAGCGCGCCAGCGCTGCGAAGGGCCAGACCGGCTCTGCGCTGCTCGCGCAGCTTGAGACGCGGCTCGACAACGTGATCTACCGGCTCAACCTCGCGACCTCGCGCGCCCAGGCGCGCCAGCTCGTGCGCCATCGCCATTTCACGCTCAACGGCCGGCGCGTCAACATCCCGTCGATGCAGGTGCGGGCTGGCGACGAGATCGGCGTGGTCGAGGCGAGCCGCAAGAGCAACCTGTTCCAGGGGCTGGAGCAGTACGCCAAAGGCCGGCGCGTGCCCGGCTGGCTCGAATACGACGAGCTCAACGTCAAAGCCAAGGTGCTGCAGCGGCCGACGCGCGCGGACATCGACACCAATGTGGAAGAGCAATTGATTGTTGAATATTACTCACGCTAATCTCGCACACGAACCGATAAGAGGTACCATGCCAGTTCTGGAATTCCAACGAGCGTCGATCGAAGTCCGCGAGCGCGGCGACTCGTATGCCAAGTTCATCATCGAGCCGCTCGAGCGCGGTTTCGGCATCACGCTGGGCAACGCGCTGCGCAGGCTGCTGCTGTCGTCGCTGCCCGGCGCCGCCGTCACCTACGTGAAGATCGACGGCGTGCTGCACGAGTTCTCGACCATCCAAGGCGTGGTCGAAGACACCACGCACATCATCCTCAACCTCAAGGGCCTGCCTTTGAAGATGAACACCGATGAGCCCAAGGTGCTGCGCATCGAGGTCTCCGGTGAACGCGAAGTCACCGCGGCCGACATCGTGCCGGACGCCGACGTCGAGCTGCTCGACCCGGGCTACCATATCGCCACGCTGTCGGACAAGAAGGCGCGGCTGTTCATGGAGATCGGCGTCGAGAAATGGCGCGGCTACGTCACCGCTGACAAGCAGCGCAACGTCGAGCACGTCATCGGCCTGATCCCGGTCGACTCCATCTTCACCCCGATCCGCAAAGTCAACTACACGGTAGAAGATACGCGCGTCGGCCAGGTGACCGATTACGACCGGCTGATCATGGAGATCGAGACCAACGGGAGCATCACGCCCGACGAGGCGCTGTCGACGGCGGCCAAGATCCTCGCCGAGCAGCTGGCGCTGTTCGTCAACTTCAGCGGCCGTCCGGCGGTCGAAGCCCCGGTCGAGGAAGCGGCGCCGTTCTCGGACTGGGATATTCCGGTCGACGAGCTCGACTTGTCGGTGCGCTCCTACAACTGCCTCAAACGCGCGGGCATCAGCAAGATATCGGAGCTGCTGCAGCGCACCGAAGACGAGATCATGAACATGCGCAACCTCGGCAAGAAGTCGGTCGACGAGATCAAAGAGAAGCTCGCCGAGCGCAACTTGTCGCTCAAGCAAGGATAGCCCGGACATCATGCGCCACAAGAAGGCCGACAAACGCCTGGGACGCAACGACGATCACCGCCGCTCGATGCTGCGCAACCTCGTGACGTCGCTGTTCACCCACGGCAAGATCGAGACGACGGTCGTGCGGGCCAAAGAGACGTCGCGCGTCGCGTCGCGGCTGATCACGCGCGCCAAGAAGGCCGACCTGTCGGCGCGGCGAGCCGTCAGCGCCTATCTCACCGATGAGGCGGTCGCCAAAAAGCTGGTCGAACAGATCGCGCCCAGCCTGGCGAGCCGCCATGGCGGCTACACGCGCATCGTGCGCACGCGCATCCGCAAGGGTGACGCGGCCGAACTGGCACAGCTCGAACTCCTGACCTCCTAGCGCGGCCAGCGCGGATGTTCGCCAGGGCTTAGATGTCGCTCGAGCTGCTCAACGCCTCCGCTTCGCTTCTCACCGTGTGTATCATCGCCGCGACCGCGCTCGCGGCGATGGTGCAGCTGCGCCATTTGCGCGCGGGCAATCAGATCAACGCGATGCTGGCGATCGGCGAAGAGCTTGCGAGCAAGGCGATCTACGATGCCAGGTACGTGGTGCGGCATAAGCTCGCCGCGGTCGTCGACGACCCGGA
Organism: Candidatus Eremiobacteraceae bacterium; assembly: GCA_035314825.1. Lineage (NCBI taxonomy): Bacteria > Bacillati > Vulcanimicrobiota > Vulcanimicrobiia > Candidatus Eremiobacterales > Candidatus Eremiobacteraceae > Candidatus Eremiobacteraceae bacterium. The sequence continues at coordinate 14,567 of DATFYX010000006.1, read as the reverse complement.
ATTCCGGGCCTACAACGCCCGAGCGGATCGCGGCGAAGAGCAGGCCGTCGTCCCCGAATACGAGGAGATACGAGATGCCGTGACTCTGCTCGGCAACAGCTACGAAGAGCTGGGCATTCTCGTCAAGCAAGGCATCGTCGACAAGGACATCTTCTTGGACCGCTACTCCTGGGTCATCGTGGGCACGTGGAAGCGGATCGAACGAGCTCTCGCCGATGCGCGGCTGTCGACCGGTAAAGATGCCATCTGGGAGAACTTCGAATATCTAGCCGTGCTTTCCGAAAACTGGCTGCGCGACCACCCGACCACCTATCCGCGCAACACGCGAAGGATGGTTCTCCCGGACCGGCCGCCGCTGCCGTCCTAGATATTGCCTCCGATGTAGACGAGCAACGTGCCCTGCGTGACGCTGCTGCTTTGCTGGAAGCGCGCACCGAAACCGCGTTGGGCCAGGACGTTTGAAAACGCTTGGCCTGCGGCGCTATCGGCGGGATTCACGATGACCATGAGCGGCACGTCGCCGCCGCTCGCGATCCCGGCCGCACGCTGCGTCACGGTCAGTCCGCCTCTTTCTAGCGCCAGGGCTATCGAATCAGCGAATGCCTTGGCCTCCTGGTCCTCTTGCTTCGATCCCACGTCGGCTTTCATTCCCCGATACGTGGCCATCGTGCCGGCGATGGCCGTCTGGTCGTCGAAGGTCAACGAGCGGGGTCCGGTGGCGTGCGGCGCCGGCGTCGCCCGGAGGGTCGTCGGGCTTGCGGCCTTGGGCGCCAACTGGCGCTCCGCGTTTTGGAAAGAGGCCCGATACAGCGTCATCGCGATCGCGACGACGAGCAGCACGATGAACCACTCGCCGAGCTGGCCCCAACGCGTCAGCCGCTGCCGCTTGGTGAAGTGATTCCAGTAAGCGGCGATGGGTTGCGCGAGGATAGCCAGCGCGAGGCCGAAGATGACCGCCGGCGTGTGAGCATCGAACCAGTCTGCTAGCACACGGCCTCCTTTCGGGCAGAGGCCGATTTTCATCTTTCAAGGGCGTGCCGGCCAGGCCCCGAGAGGAACCGGTGCAGGGCTCGCGAAGGGCGGGCTCGATGAAACACACGCATGGCGTACACGGTTGGTGGTGGTGGGCCCAGGCCCGCCAGATTCGTCATGCCACGGTGCGCGTCTAAGACCTAGCACCGGCGTTCCGGATCCTGAAAGCGGCGGGCTCACGAAAGAAGAGCCGGCCGTTTTTGTTTTTTCTCGGGAGCAGCATCATGAATGACACAACACGATCGCCGAATCCGCTGGCCGCACAGCGGCTGCTAGCGGACGGCGTCACGCCGATCGCCGCCTTTGCGGCGCTGCGCGCCCTGCGCATGGGGCATTCGTTCTTGTTCGAAAGCGCGCCGGGAGCGGGCCAGGCGGCACGTCACTCGATCATCGGCCTCGGGGCTCGCGGAGAGCTCGTCGTCGACGAGGGCGGCGTGCGCGCGCAGATCGGCAAGCAGCCGGTACCGCATATCGACGACTCGTCCGACCCGTGCGACGCCGCGCGCGAGCTCCTCGGGCGGCTCTCGCCGGCGCACAGCCCATCGCCGTTCCTCGGGGCCTACGGAGCGGCCGCCTACGAATTCGCCGGCCGCCTCGAGCGCCTGCCGGCGACGCCGCGCGGCAGCGACCCGATGCCCGATCTCCACTTGGTCGTGCCTGAGGTGCTAGTGGTGTTCGATCATTTCTCGCACGAGCTCGACATCTGTGCGCTTTCACCCGACAACGGTGCGTCCGTGGCGCGCCGGGTGCGCGACGTCCTGGCAGACGCTCGCATAGCGCCGCTCGATCGAGGATCCGAGCCGATCCAACCGCTGCTTCGTGCCGGCGCGATACCGTACACGAGGTCGGTGGAGAAGGCCCAGAGCGCGATCCACGAGGGCGAAGCGTTTCAGATCGTGCTGGCGCAGCGCTGGGAGGCGCCGCTTACGACGCTCGCGTTCGACGCCTATCGGGCGCTGCGAGCGGTGAATCCCTCCCCCTACATGTTCTTCCTGGACATCGGCTGGGGCCAGCTATTCGGGTCCTCACCAGAGATGCTCGTCGCCGCGCACGGCGGCGTCGCGCGCATGCGGCCGCTGGCAGGCACGCGGCGGCGAGCTCAGGATCCAGCTGTTGACGCCCGGATCGCCCGCGAGCTCCAGCGCGATCCGAAGGAGCGGGCCGAGCACGTGATGCTCGTCGATCTCGCGCGCAATGATCTGGCGCGAGTGTGCGCGTCGGGCAGCGTCGAGGTGGCGGAGATGCTCTCGGTCGAGCGCTTCAGCCACGTCATGCATCTCGTCTCTGAGGTCACGGGCCGGCTGCGCCCGGAGTGCGACGCGTTCGACGCGTTCGCCGCAGCGTTTCCCGCCGGCACGGTGAGCGGGGCGCCGAAGATCCGCGCGATGGAGCTGATCGCTGCGCTCGAGGGGCACCGGCGCGGTTTCTACGCAGGCAGCGTGTGCCGCTTCGGGTTCGACGGCTCGCTCGACTCGTGCATCACGTTGCGTAGCGCGCACGCCTACGAGGGCATCTATCACTGCGCGGCCGGCGCCGGCGTCGTCGCGGCGTCGGTGCCCGCTCGCGAGGACGCCGAATGCCGCGCCAAGGCGGACGCGGTCTTCAGCGCCATCGCGATGGCCGCGCGCCCACGCGCGAGGAGCGTCGCATGAGACCCAGGTTGCTGGTCGTCGACAACTACGATTCCTTCACGTACAACCTCGTGCATGAGCTGGGCCGCCACCCGCTTGACGTGCAGGTGCTGCGCAACGACGAACTCGACGTGGCCGGATTGAGCGCGTCCCCTCCCGCAGCGATCGTGTTGTCCCCAGGTCCTGGGACCCCGGACCGGGCCGGCCGCTGCCTCGAGCTGATCGCCGCGCTGCGCTCCCGCGTCCCCATGCTGGGCGTCTGCCTCGGTCATCAGGCGATCGGCCAAGCCTATGGCGCGCGCGTCACGCACGCCGGTTCAGTCGTGCACGGTCAGGCCAGCGCTGTGCAGCACTGCGGCCACGCGCTGTTCGACGGCATCCCGACGCGCTTTTCCGCCGGTCGCTACCACTCCCTGTGCGTCGATCCGGCGTCGCTGCCAAGCGGACTCGAAGCGCTGGCCGCAGCCGATGATGGCACACTCATGGCGATAGCGGATCGGCACGCGCCGGTGTTCGGCGTGCAGTTCCACCCGGAATCGGTGCTGACCAAGCACGGTCCGAGATTGCTTGCCAATTTTCTGACGATCGCGGGGCGTGCGGCATGAGCGCGCTGGCGGCCGGACTGGATCCTTCGGTCTGTGTCGTCTCGCAGATCGTGCGCGCAGCCGCAGGGGCGGACTTGAGCGCCGAGGAGATGCGACAGACGATCAACGCGATCATGGATGGCGTCGTGACGCCGGCGCAGGCGGCGGCGCTCTTGGTAGCGCTCGCGGTCAAGGGCGAGACCGCGGATGAGGTCGTCGGCGCTGCGTCGGCGATGCGCGAGCACGCGATCCCGGTTTCGCCCCGCGGCGGTGCGATCGACGTCTGCGGCACGGGCGGTGACGGTTCGGGCACCTTCAACATCTCGACCGCGGTGGCGTTCGTCGTCGCGGGTGCGGGTGTGCCCGTGGCCAAGCACGGTAACCGCGCGATGAGCAGCCGCTGCGGGAGCGCGGACGTGCTGGAGGCGCTGGGCGTGCGCATCGACGTGCCTCCGCAACGGAGCGCGGCGCTCCTCGGGGAGCACGGCATCGCGTTCATGTTCGCACAGGTGCATCACCCCGCGATGCGTCACGTCGCGCCGGTCCGGCGCGAGATCGGCATGAAGACCCTGTTCAACCTGCTTGGACCGCTGACCAATCCTGCAGCCGTGCGGCGCCAAGTCGTGGGCGTGGCTCATGCCGGTGCACAAGACATCGTTGCTGCGGCGATCGGACGCCTGGGCAGCGACCGCGCCGCGGTCATCCGCGGGTGCGATGGGCTCGACGAAGCCACCCTAGCGGGCGCGACCCGCGTGCTCGAATGGAGCGGCCTCGAGCTCGTGGAGTACGATATCGTCCCCGAAGACGCGGGGCTCGAGCGCGCCCCGACGGAGGCGTTGGCGGGCGGCGACGCGCAGTCCAACGCGCACGTGATCCGCGAGGTGTTGCGCGGCAAGCCAGGAGCGCAACGCGACGTGGTATTGCTCAACGCCGCGCTTGCGCTGTTCATCGCCGGCGTCGCACGCGACCTCCAGCACGGCCGGTCTGTGGCGCAACGCTCCATCGACACGGGCGCGGCCAGCGACAAGCTGGACGTCCTGCGACGGGAGAGCAGGCGATGAACCAGCTGGACGTCATCGTCGCCAGCCGATTGCGCGATGTGCGCGCACGCAAGGCGCGCGTGCCGATCGAAATGCTGTACGACGCCGCGCGTAACCGCCCGCCGGTGCGCGATTTCGAACAGGCGCTGCGTTCGGGTGCGCCTGCCATCGTGGCCGAGTTCAAACGCTCGTCCCCATCGGCGGGCGCGCTGGCGGATCGCGACCCCGCAGCGACCTCGCGTGCATATCAAGCCGGTGGCGCCGCGGCGTTGTCGATCCTCACGGAGCCATCGTGGTTCGGCGGCTGCCTTGAGGACCTCGTGGCGGCGCGCGACGCGACAGCCCTGCCGGTGTTGCGCAAGGACTTCATCGTCGACGAATATCAGGTCTGGGAGTCAGCTGAAGCCGGCGCCGATGCGATCTTGCTCATCGCCGCCATCTTGACGTCGGACGAGCTGGCGGCGCTGCGCGTTCTCGCGCAGTCGCTGCGGATGTGCGCCGTGGTGGAAGTGCGCGACGAACAGGAGGCCCGTCGCGCGCTGGGCGCGGGGGCGACGGTCATCGGCATCAATAACCGCGACCTGCGCACGATGCGCGTGGATCTGCAGACAGCGCTGCGGATGCGCCGCCACCTGCCGGCCGAGTGCACGGTGATCGGCGAAAGCGGCTACACGAGGGCGGCGGATCTGGCGGCTTGCGCGGCAGCCGGAATAGATGCGGTGCTGATCGGCGAGTCGCTGATGCGCGCGGCTGATCCGGCGGCGGCCGTGGCATCGCTGCGGGCGGTGCCCATATGATCGTGCTCAAGATCTGCGGCATGCGCAGTCTCGAGGACGTGCGTACGTGCGTCGAAGCAGGCGTGGACGCGCTCGGGTTCGTCTTCGCCGATGGACCGCATCGGCTCAGCCTCGAGGAGGGCAGTCGTATGACGGCCGCCGCGCCGGCGGGCGTCACGCGCGTGGGTGTGTTCGCGAATCAGTCACGGGCTCTCGTGTTACAGGCATTGGGTCGGTGCCGGCTCGACGTGCTGCAATTCGCGGGCGATGAAACACCCGAATTCTGCGGCTCGTTCGGCGTGCCGACCCTACTGACGGCCAGAGAGCGGCCCCCCGCCCCCGACGTCGTGCAGCGGGCACGTTCGATCGGCGTGATCGGCGATGCGCGCGTAAAAGGGCGTTTCGGGGGCACGGGCATACGTATGGCCCCCGATCGGGCTCGATTCATCCGCGACGGATTGCGCGTCCCCTTCATCCTGGCAGGCGGCCTCACGCCCGACAACGTGGGCGACGCGATGCGCGAGGTCCATCCGGACGGCGTGGATGTGAGCAGCGGCGTCGAGCGCTCGGGGCGCAAGGACCCGGAGCTCGTCGCGCGCTTCGCGCTCCGCGTGAAGGAGGTTTTCCATGCACGGACCTGACGGGCGCGGCTACTTCGGGCGCTTCGGCGGACGTTTCGTGCCCGAAGTTCTGGTCGAGCCGCTGACCCGGCTCGAGGCGGCGATGCATGAGGCGTTCGCCGATGAGGCTTTTTGGAGCGACTACCGCCGCCTGCAGCGCGATTACGTCGGGCGCCCGACCCCGCTCACCTCGTGCGAAAATCTGACGCGCCTCTGCGGCGGCGCCACGATCGTCCTCAAGCGCGAGGACTGCAACCACACCGGCGCTCACAAGATCAGCAACGCTCTCGGCCAGGGGCTGCTCGCCAAGCGCATGGGGAGCCGGCGGATCATCGCGGAGACCGGCGCCGGGCAGCACGGCGTCGCCGCGGCCACGGTCGGCGCGCTCTTGCAGATCCCAGTCGTCGTCTACATGGGAGCGGCCGACGCGCAGCGCCAAGCGCTTAACGTCTACCTCATGCGCTTGCTGGGCGCTTCGGTCGAGGTGGTGAGCAGCGGTTCGCAGACGCTCAAAGACGCGACCAACGAGGCGCTGCGGGATTGGGCGGCATCCGCCGACGAGACGTTCTATCTGATCGGCTCAGCGGTCGGTCCTCATCCCTATCCGTACATGGTGCGGCGCTTCGTGCAGGTCATCGGCGAGGAAGCGCGTGCGCAGGTGCTCGAGCGCTTCGGCAAGCTCCCCGACCACGTGGTCGCCTGCGTCGGCGGCGGCAGCAATGCGCTCGGCGTATTCGCAGCGTTCCTCGATGACGTGCAGGTGCGCTTGACCGGCGTCGAGGCGGGCGGAGGCGGGCTGCAGCGCGTGGGCCTGCACGCGGCGACCCTCTCGGCCGGGCGCGAAGGCGTGCTGCACGGCGCGCTCACCAAGGTGCTCCAGAACGGCGACGGTCAGATCGCGGCGACGCATTCGATAGCCGCGGGGCTCGACTATCCGGGTGTCGGTCCCGAGCACGCCGCGCTGCAGGCATCCGGGCGCGCGCACTACGTGACGGTCACCGATGATCAGGCCCTCGAGGCGTTCCAGATGCTGGCACGCACGGAGGGCATCGTGCCGGCGCTTGAGAGCGCGCACGCGATCGCATACGGGTGCGAGCTGGCCAAGAACACAGCGCCGGACCAAGTGGTTCTCATCAATTGCTCCGGACGGGGAGACAAGGATGCGGTGCGTCTCGCACTTGCCCAAGAGCTTGTGGCACGATGAGAGTTGCCGCGCGTCCGCTCGCCGAGACCTTCGGACGCTGCCGCGAGGACGGACGGGCGGCCCTGATCGCGTTTCTGACGGCCGGCTTTCCGAGCCTTGCGCAGACGCCTGCGCTCATCATGGCCGCGATCGAGGGCGGCGCGGACATGATCGAAATCGGGTTCCCGTATTCCGATCCAGTGGCTGACGGTCCCGTGATCCAGGCGTCGTCGCAGCACGCGCTCGATCACGGCGCGACCTTCGACCGCGTGCTTGAGATCGCGGCGCGCTGCGCGGCCTCCGTCCCTTTAATCGCCTTCACCTACTATAACCCGCTGTTCGCGCGCGGCCTCGTGCGGTGCGCTCAGGAGCTGCACGCGGCGGGATTCGCCGGCGCGATCGTCCCCGACTTGCCGCCCGAAGAGTCAGCGCCCCTGTGCGACGCCTTCGCGCGGACAGATCTATCGCTGACGTTCTTGGTAGCGCCGACGACACCACTCGAGCGCGCTCGGGCCATCGCGGCGCGCTGCGACGACTTTGTCTACGTCGCGGGCAGGCTGGGCGTGACGGGCACGCACGCCGGCGTCGACCAGACGGTGCTCGAACGCGTAGCCGATCTGCGCCGTTTGATGGACAAGCCGCTCGCGGTCGGCTTCGGCGTGTCGCGCCCCGAAGAGGTCGCACAGATCGCTGCCGCCGCCGACGGCGTCATCGTCGGCAGCGCGATCGTCCAAGCGTGCGTGGCGCAGGACCCAGCCCGCGCGGTCAAAGACCTGTGTTCGTCGCTTCGAGCCCACACCATCAATGCCCGGCGCCACGTGTAAGCCGCGATACCACCAGACCTTGAAGCGAAACGGCGAGCGTGACGACGAAGACGATGAGCACGGCCGCCATCCAGTTATGTGGGAGTGTGAAGCATAGGGCGGCGAGCCCGAGAGCCGAGAGCCCTGTCTGATACGTCGTGCCGACGCCCCAACGTAACGCACCAGGGTCGAGGTCGCGCCGCCGCTCCCACACGCACAACGCATACATCGCTGCGAGCAAGGCATAGATCAAGGCCAGGCAGATCATCCACAACCGCAGCGGCACGAGCGCATCGACGCCGTCGGCCATGAAGTGGAAGGCGACTTGCTGGAAGTGGATCCCGAATATGAGCGCCGCGAGCAGGGTGAAGTTCATCACGATGGTCGCGCCGTTCAGGCGCAGATATGTCATGAAGAGCCTGTGGTGATACCACCATAGTATCGCTATCGCCACGAACGAGATCGCAAATGCGTTGAGGCTTAGCCACGATGACGTCAGGCCGCCGAGGTCCTTGGGTATCACGAGGTTGAGCCCGAGCTCGGCTAGGCAGAATCCTATGACGATGTCGGAAAAGGCCTCGAGGCGATGGATCGTCCGTTCGTCATCCTTGGGCGTCATCTCAAGCGCAGAGCTCGAGTAGACGGGCGCGATAGCGCTGCGCGCCTTCGTCCTTGCCGCTTCCAAGATCGCAGCGCAGAGGACCTGCAGCAGTCAGCGCGGCAGGCGCTGGTATATCGCCAGACGGCATTGGCACAGCGTTGAGCAAAACGATGTCGCAACGCCCGATCTGGCGCAGCGCGACGTCCTTCCACATGCGGCCGGGATCGGTGGCCACCATGACCGACGCCCGCGGCGTCATCCAATCGAGCGCGGTCGTGCCCTCGATGACGACGCCTCGCGCACCTTTGGATTGCAGATAGCTCATCGCGGACTCGATAGCCGCAGGGGCGGCCTCGCGCAGCGCGATGATCCAGGCCACCGCCACTGCGCCCGCCTCGCTCAGACGCCATGTATCGGTGCCTGTTTTCCGGATCGCCCCGTCGTTCGTGATCAGCCGGCTCGGCAGCTGTGTCGAAACCGTCTCGCATACGCCGCACGACGCACCGCGGCCACAGATGCCGGCAGCATGCGCGACCGACAGCGCCGACGAGCCGTGGTCGTGCTCGGGATCGCGTTCGCCGTCAGCGACGGTCAGCTTGATCGCGCCATAGCCCAGGCCATCGAGCGCGCGCAGCGCGACCTCGGCCGCAAGCGTCTTGCCGACACCGGAATGCGGTCCGCCGACGATGACGACATCCATGGGGAGCGGTTCGACGGACGCGGCCTAGTCCGCTTTGGGCGCTGCGGCGAGGACGTCGGGCGTCGCCGAACCCGCGAAGCGCTGGAAATTGGCGGCGAAGAGCCGGGCCAGCTCCTTGGCTTTGCGGTCGTATTCGGCTGGGTCTGACCAGGTGGAGCGCGGATCGAGCACCTCGGCGGGAACCCCGGGCACGCTGGCCGGCACGGCGACGTTGAACACCGGATCCGCTTTGAACGGCACGCCCGATAGCTGCCCCGTCAGCGCAGCTTTGATCATCGCGCGCGTATAGGGCAGGCGCATGCGTTTGCCGACGCCGTACGGCCCGCCGCTCCAGCCGGTATTGACCAGCCAGCAGTCCACTTCGTGGCGCGCGATGCGCTCGCCCAGCAGCTTGGCGTACACCATCGGCTTGTGTACCATGAACGGCGCGCCGAAGCAATGGGAGAAGGTCGCCTGCGGCTCCGTCACGCCTTTCTCGGTGCCCGCCACTTTGGCCGTGTAGCCGGACAAGAAATGATACAATGTCTGCGGCACGGTCATGCGCGCGATCGGCGGCAAGACGCCGAACGCATCGCAGGTCAGCATGACGATGTGTTTGGGATGCCCGCCGCGCCCGGACGGCACGGTGTTGGTCACCGAGGTGAGCGGGTACGCGGCGCGGGTGTTCTCGGTCAACGAATCGTCGGCGAGGTCGAGCTCGCGCGTTGCCGGATCGAGCACGACGTTTTCGAGCACGGTGCCGAACGTGCGCGTCGTCGGATAGATCTGCGGTTCGAGCTCGGCCGACAAGTTGATGACCTTCGCGTAGCAGCCGCCCTCGAAGTTGAACACGCCCGCGTCGCTCCAGCCGTGCTCGTCGTCGCCGATGAGCGCGCGCTCGGGGTCTGCCGACAGCGTGGTCTTGCCCGTGCCGGAAAGGCCGAAGAACACCGCGACGTCGCCGGCGGTCCCGACGTTGGCTGAGCAGTGCATCGGCATCACGTCGCGCAGCGGCAACAGGTAGTTCATGATCGTGAAGACCGACTTTTTTATCTCGCCCGCATACGTCGTGCCGCCGATCAGCACGAGCTTGCGGCCCAGGTCGACGATGATGAAGGTCTCGCTGCGCGTGCCGTCTCGTTGCGGCGAGGCGAGGAAATCCGCGACGTCCACCACTGCGAACTCGGGGCGGAAGCGGCGCAGTTCCTCGGCCGAAGGATCGATGAAAAGATGCCGCGCGAACAGAGCATGCCACGCTTGCGTGGTGACGATCCGCACCGGCAAACGATAGTCGGGGTCGGCGCCGGCGTACGCGTCGGTGACGAAGACCGACTGGTCGCGCAGGTAGGCGTCCACGTGCCCGAGCAGCGCGTCGAACTTGTCCTTGTCGAAGGGTTTGTTCGTCGCGCCCCAGTCGATGTGCGCATCGCTCGAGGGCTCCTTGACGAAGAACTTGTCCTGGGGCGAGCGGCCGGTGTGCTTGCCGGTCTTGACGACGATCGGTCCGGCGGCGGCGGTCAGGCCCTCGCCGCGCCGGATCGCCTGTTCATAGAGCGCGGCCGCGCTCAGATTGACGTCGGCACCGGCGACTGGGCCGATGCCGAAAGCTTCGAGTCCGATGGACGTTCCGCTGAGCAAAGCCATTACAAAGACGCTTTTCGCGCCATCGCGGACCTTCCTGCGGTACGAAACTGACGAGGCGCGACTTCCGTCGCGCCTCGCCTCGTGGCCCGCGATCGCGATGCCTGCGCATCGCGCACGGTCGTGTGTCCTTACGCGGTTGCTGCCGCCGGAGCCGTGCTGTCCGCCGGCCGCCGCGTCAAGAACGGCAGGATCGTCGCGATCGCCAGCATGCCCCCTACGTACGGCAACGCCGGTGCGAACGAACCCAAGTGGTCCTTGACGTAGGCCACGAAGATCGGCCCGACGATGCCGGCGCAGCCCCAGGCGGTGAGGATCGCGCCGTAGTTCGCGCCGAGGTACTTGGTGCCGAAGTAGTCCGCGTTGAACGACGGCATGGTGCCGAAGCCGCCGCCGTAGCACAACAGCACGATCGCGAAACACACCAGCACGAGTGTCAGCGACGTCAGGCTGCCGAGGATGAAGAAGATCACCGCCTGGATTCCGAAGATCAGCGCGAAGGCCCAGTTGCGGCCGATGCGCTCCGAAATCGATCCCCAGAAGAAGCGGCCCAAGCCGTTGAAGATCGCCACGAGCCCATACGCCGTTCCGGCCGTCTTGGGATCGACAGCGCCCGCCACGGCCTTATTGGTCAGCTCGAGGATGATCGGCACGGCGTTGCTGATGACCAGAATGCCGGCCGTGACGTTGATGAACAGCATCAGCCAGAGTAGATAGAACTGGCTGGTGTGCAGCATCTCCGCGGTCGTATACGAGCGTGCCGTGCTCGCCGCGAGCGCCTTCGCGCCGGGCACCGTGTAGCCATCAGGCGGGTTGTTGAGCAGCAGCGCGCAGGCGCCGCCGATGACCAAGAAGACGATGCCCGAGATGACGAAGATGTTGAGCACCGCTTGGACTTGGTCGGGCGTGAGCGGTACGGGAATCGTCGCCCCGGTCGTGTCGGCCTTCGCTTTGAGGAACGCTGCCGCGGCTTTGGAAGCATCGGCGAACGAGGCGATGCGCGGCACGATCTGGTTGTAGAAGAAGGCCCCGAGGCCAAAGCCCATGACGACCATGCCGCTGCCGACGCCGCGCATGTCCGGGAACCACTTGGTGACCGTCGCGACGGGCGTGATGTAGGCCATGCCGTTGCCGAAGCCCGCGATCAGGCCGTAGGTCAGATACATCCACCATGGGCCGAGCTTCGCGCCCAGGCCGGCCAGCAGATAGCCGGCCGCCCATAGCAGAACGCCGGTGAGCGTGACGGTGCGGGGACCGACCCGATCCTGCCAGCGCCCGCCCACTACGGCGCCGAGTCCTAAGAAGAAGATAGACCAGGCGAAGATCCAGGTCGTCGCCGTGTTGGACCAGCCGAAGCTTGCGCGCAGCGGCTGGACGAAGATGCTCCACGAATATATGGTGCCCAGACAGATCATGACGATCATGCCGGCGATGCCGATGGCCCAACGGTTCGTCACCTTGTACCCCCTTGATGAAAGCAGAAGGAACAATAGCCAAACCCCGCTGGTACGCTAACGCGCCCCGCGGTCGTTCAGCGCGGCCTTCATCCGGGGGCACGGTGCGACCTCTGCGAGGTTTCTCATGAACGCGGATATCCACAAGAATCGTCCGACGTTCACATCGCGCTCACAGCTGGTCCACAAGGGCGTGCCCCGCGAGTGCTGAAATAGGCTACCCGAACATGTGTTTGCCCGGGGTCCGATGAGCAAAAGCTTCGTCCATCTGCACGTGCATAGCGAGTATTCGCTGCTCGACGGCGCCTGCCGGGTCGGTGACCTGGTGAGCGCGGCCGCCGATGCGGGCATGCCGGCGCTTGCCCTGACCGATCATGGCGTGCTCTATGGCGCGCTCGAGTTCTATTTCGCGGCCAAGTCCAAAGGCATCAAGCCGATCATCGGTTGCGAGATGTACGTCGCCCCGCGGGGCAGGCTCGACCGCAGCGCGCGCGACGAACAACACCTCACCGTACTTGCCGTCGATCGCGATGGCTACGACAATCTGCTCAAGCTCGTCTCGGCCGGCTTCCTCGAAGGCTACTATTATAAGCCGCGCGTGGACCTCGACCTGTTAGCGGCCCACCATAAGGGGCTTGTCGTGCTGTCCGGCTGCCTCGGCGGTGGCGTGCAACAGGCATTGCTGCACGACGATGTGGACGGCGCGCGCGCGCTGGTGCGCGACTACCGAGCCATCTTCGGCGAGCGCTATTTCCTCGAGCTCCATCATCACCACATGGCGGCTGAGGATAAGGTGCGCGCGCAGCTGATCGCGCTGTCCAAGGAGACGGGTGTCCGCGCCGTCGCGACCAATGACTCTCACTACCTCGCGCGCGATGACGCGCCGGCCCACGACGTGTTGCTGTGCATCGGCACGGGCAAATTGGTAGCCGACACCGACCGGATGCGCTTTGAGGGCGACGATTTCTACTTCAAGCCGGCCGAAGCGATGCGCGAGCTATTCGCGGACTCGCCCGACGCGTGCGACGCGACGTTGGATATCGCCACCATGGCCGAGCTGGACCTCGAATCCAAGACGTTCGCGCTGCCCACGTTCCCGCTGCCGGCGAGCATCGACGACGAGGCGCGCTACCTGCACGGGTTATGCATGACCGGCCTGCAGGAGCGCTACGGCACGCCGACGCCCGGCCAGCTCGAGCGCCTCGAATACGAGTTGGGCATCATCAACCGCATGGGGTACGCGTCCTACTTCCTTATAGTATGGGATTTCATACGCTATGCCCGCGAGCAGGGCATCCCCGTGGGTCCGGGACGGGGCTCCGCGGCGGGGAGCATCGTCGCCTACGCGCTGCGCATCTCGGACGTCGACCCGCTGCGCTACAACCTTTTCTTCGAGCGCTTCCTCAACCCCGAGCGCATCTCGATGCCCGACATCGACACGGATTTCTGCTTCGAGCGTCGCGACGAAGTCATCGAGTACGTGCGCCAGAAGTACGGCGCGGACCGCGTCTCGCAGATCGTCACCTTCGGCACGATGGCCGCCCGCGCCGCGGTGCGCGACGTCGGCCGGGTGATGAGCCATCCGCTGGCCGACGTCGACCGAATCGCGAAGCTCATCCCCAACGTGCCGACCAATCCGGTCTCGATCCGCCAGGCGATCGACAGCGTGCCCGAGCTCAACGCGATCTATCACCGCGATGCGCGCGCGCACGAGCTGCTCGACACGGCGATGCGCGTCGAGGGCCTGGCTCGCCACGCATCCACGCACGCCGCGGGCGTCGTGATCGCACCCGGGCCGATCACCGAATACGCACCGCTCGTCAAGCTGGGCGATGACGACGTCAACACCCAGTACTCGATGGATTGGGTCGAGAAGGCCGGGCTGCTCAAGATGGACTTCCTCGGCCTGCGCACGCTCACGGTCATCGAGCGTGCCACCCAAGAGATCAGGCGCACCACCGATCCGTCGTTCCGCATCGAAGAGATCCCACTGGACGACGCGGCGACCTATGCGTTGCTGTCATCCGGCCACACCACCGGCATCTTCCAGCTTGAGAGCGCCGGGATGCGCCGCTATATCGCCGAGCTGCGCCCCACGTGTATCGAGGACGTCATCGCAATGGTAGCGCTGTACCGCCCAGGGCCTATGGACTGGATCAACGACTTCATCGCCGGCAAGCACGGGCGTCGCAGGATCACGTATCTGCATCCCAAGCTCGAGCCCATCCTGGCCGAGACCTACGGTGTGGCGGTGTATCAGGAACAGGTGATGCAGACCTGTCGCGACCTGGCCGGCTACACTATCGGCCAAGCGGATGAAGTGCGAAAGGTCATCGGCAAGAAGGTCAAAGAGAAGATCCCGGTCGAGCGCGCCAAGTTCATCGCCGGCTGCGTCGCCAGCGGCATCGACGAGCAGCTCGCCACCGGCATCTGGCAGTTCATCGAACCGTTCGCCGGCTACGGGTTCCCCAAAGCCCACGCGGTGTGCTATGGTTTGCTCGCTTACCGCACGGCCTGGCTCAA
>DATFYX010000005.1 GCA_035314825.1 Candidatus Eremiobacteraceae bacterium | reverse complement strand
GCTGCGACGCTTCGTTCATCGCACTGGAGTTAGGCGGCGCGGCACGAAGGTCCCCGGCACGGCGGAATCGGCCGCCGATTCGACGAGCCCGTGGAGCGGCGAGAGGCTGCACACCGGGTCGGTGTTCGATGCGTCGCCCGTGAGCAAGAACGCCTGGCAGCGGCAGCCCCCGAAATCGATCTCTCTGCGATCGCAGGACCGGCAGGGCTCACGCATCCACTGCGTGCCGCGGTACGCTTCGAACGCCTCCGACGCACGCCAAATATCGGCCAGCGATCGCTCGCGCACGCTGTCGAAACGCAGCGCCGCGATCGCCGCAGCGGCCGGACACGGCAAGACGCGGCCGTCAGGTACCACGGTCATGAAGCGCCGGCCCCAACCATGCATGCACGGCTTCGGGTAGCGCTCGTAGTAGTCGGCGAGCACGTGGACGATCTCCATCCGCCCGCGCAAGCGGGCCTGCGCTTGGGCGACGACGCCCTTGGCCGCATCCACTTGTTCGCGCGTGGGCAGCAGCGCCGCGCGGTTGCGAAACGCCCAGCCGTAGAGCTGGGTGTTGGCGAGCTCGAGCCGCCGGACGCCCAAACGCTCAGCCAACGCGATCACATCCACGGTCTGATCGATGTTCAGGCGGTGGAGCACGCAGTTCAGCGTGACCGCGACCTTGCGCCGCAGCACTCGTTCGAACGCCTCGAGCTTGCGCTCGTGCACCGTCGTACCCGCGATGCGGTCAGCCACGCTCCCATCGGCGGCCTGCAGGCTGATCTGGATGTGATCGAGGCCGGCCGCGAGCAGCGCATCGAGCAGCGCGTCGTCGAGAAAGGTGCCTTGCGTGATGAGGTTGCTGTAGAGCTGGCGCTCGCGCGCGCGGCGGACGAGCGCGACGAGCAGCTCCGGGCGCAGCGTCGGTTCCCCGCCGGAGAAGTGGATCTGCAGCACCCCCAGCTGCGCGGCCTGGTCGATCACCCGCGACCACGCGCTCTCATCGAGCTCGTCGCCGTAGGCCCGCAGGTCTAGCGGGTTATAGCAGTACGGACATTGCAGGTTGCAGCGATAGGTCAGCTCCGCAAGCAGCGACAGCGGCTGGTATCCGCTCATGCCGGCTGCTCGTCTGACGGCATGGCGTTTGACGGCGTATCAGAAGAGAAGAAGACCCAGCCGCGCGCGGCGAGACGGTCGGCCAATCCGGCGACGTCGGCCGCGATCGACTCACGCGGCGCAGCGAAACGTGCGGCTAGCTCGGCCGCGATCGCCGCGCACGAGCGCGTGCCATCGAAAAGCTCGACCGTGGCGGCCGCGGTCGGGTTGAGATTGACGATCCCCTCGGGCACGAGCAGGACGACCGTGCCGTCGTCGAGCCGGCGCGCGCGCACGCCGTGCGCGAACCCAGGCACGCGTTCGTCGAGATTCACGAGTCTTGCCCGATGCCGTACGCGGCCTGTGTCGCGTCGAGGATCGCCCACAAGACGTCGCACTTGAAGCGCAGCGCCGCCACGCAGGCGTCGCGCACCGCCGGGTCTGCGGCGCCCTCAAGCACCCACGGCAGCGCGGCGTCCGCGTCTTGGGCTGCCAGGGTCACACGCCGTCGGAAATAGTCAAGGCCCTGCGGATCGATCCACGGATAGTTCGCGACCAGCGCTTCGACGCGCTTGGACATGAGGTCGGGTGCGAATAGCTCCGTCAGCGACGAGGCGACCGCCGGCAGCCATGGCTGCGTACGCGCGAACGTGACGTAGGCGTCCACGGCGAAGCGCGTGCCGGGCGCTACCCGCGTCTCGGCCACGACTTCCTCGTTCGAAAGTCCGACAGCGCGCGCCAGAGCGAACCACTGCTCGAGTCCACCGCCGCCCGCTTCAAGCGTGCCATCGTGATTGAGGATGCGCCTGATCCACACGCGGCGTTTGTCGCGGTCAGGCAGGTTCGATAGGATCGCCGCGTCTTTGACCGGGATGTTCTTCTGATAGTAGTAGCGGTTAGCCACCCAGCCGCGCAACTGTTCGGGGGTCAGCCGCCCGTCGTGCATCGCGACGTGGAACGGATGCTTATCGTGGTAGCGCTGCGCGCCCACCGCGCGCAGCTGGTCGAGCAGATCAGCGCTTGACGCCTGCCGCACTTCCGGCATCCTTGGTGAGCGAAAACGCGAAGCCGTCCTCGGCGAGCGCCCACCCAGCATCGCGTATGGCCTTCGCCGCATCAGACGCCGGGTCGAGCGCCGGGTTGGTGTTGTTGAGGTGGGTGTAATAGCGATGCTTACCGCCGAGCCCGGTGACCAGCGGCAGCGTGCCGTCGTCGCCCGAGATCGGCAAGTGGCCCATCTGGCGCGCCGTGCGCGTGCCCAGCGCCTGCAGCGTCAGCTCGTGCTCCGTCCAAAACGTGCCGTCCAAGAAGACCGCGTCTGCCAACGCGAGCTCGCGCCGCAGCGGGTCGGTCATCGTCCCCGCGCAGGGCGCGTAGAGCAGGCGGTACGCGCCGTCGTTGATCAAAATGCCCGCGGCGGCGCCGCTTGCTTCGCGGCCGCCGTCGTACTGCGGCGTGATGCCGCCGACTTCGATCGCGCGGATGCGCAGCCCGACGGGCAGGCCGGATGCGTCGTTGACGTGCACCGGCGCATCGCCGATGATGTGCCACGCGTGCGGCGGTTTGGCGAACGGACGAAACGCGTTACCGCCTCCGAGCAGAACGTCGCGCACGGTCTCGGTGGAATAGATGCACAGGCGGTCGGCTTGGCGCAGCTCGAGCAAGCCGTACGCGTGGTCGATGTTGGCATCGGTGAGGACGACGGCGGCGATGGGCGAACGGCGCGGCGTCTGCGGCGCCAGCTTGTCGAACGCTTGGATCTGATGGCGGATATCCGGTGTGGCGTTTGCGATCAGCCAGCGCTCGCCATCGGCTGAAACTGCGATCGATGCCTGCAGGCGGCGCAATGCTGGCTTGGCTCGGGCTGCCCGGCAATTGCTGCAGGCGCAGTTCCATTGCGGCACGCCGCCTCCGGCGGCCGATCCGAGCACGCGAATGTGCATCTAGGATGCGGGCACGCGGCAGCACGCATGCCGCCGCGGCTCACGCCTTTCGCTACAGAAGTCTAGTGGACCGACGAGTCGTCCGCTGGCTCGGTGCCGAGGTACGCCGTGACCTCAGCCCCTAACGCTACGTGATCGAAATCGGGCCGCTCCCAAGCTGTCATGCCCGGCAGTTCGCGGCGCTTCGCGGCGCTCCCTGTCCCGCGCGACGACCGACATCACACGTGCGGATCAATGCTGCATCTGGATCGGCTGGGAGACCGTCGGCGAGATGCACCACGCGTTGCTGGGAGACGATTCACGCGTGCCCACGTACGCGGTCACGTAGAAGCACGAGTTGACGGGTTTGCCCCAGGCATCCCACGTGATCTGCTGGTTCAGACGCACCGGGATGTCGACGTCGGGCGCGCTATGGCCCTTCTGATAGAAGCGGTAGCCGTCCACCGTCGGGTAATTCGTGTTGCCCTTCCATTCCCAGATCAGGACGGCTTCGCGGAATGGTTGAGGATCCGTGCAATGGCCGCCGCCGCCGTGCGCGAAGCACTCGTCCTTGTCGGTCGTGCGGCGCAGATCGTAGGGTGCCGGCACGGCGAGCGGATTGAGGGCTACGGCGCCGTTCGTCACGCGAGGATTGTAGGCGTTGTTGCCTGGATTGACCGCCTGCGTGTTGGCGCCCGGCGCCACGGCATTCGCGCCGGTCACGCCGGCGATTGTACAGGTGGCCGTGAAGCGGGTCTCGCCGTCGATGACGGGCGGCCCCGCGGGCGTCGTGAAGACGCCGAAGGTGACGGTATGGGCGCCCTGCTTGGCGCTCGTCACAGCGTATGCTTGATGCACGTCGATGCCCGCAGCGGGCACGGTGACGGTCGCTGCCGGAGCGACCGCGCTGCCGTCCACCATGAACTGGTAACGGACGTCAGCTCCGCTTGCCGGAGGCGCGGGGACCCATTTGAGCGAGGCGCGCAGATCGATGTTCCTCGGGCAGGCCCCGGTAGAAGAAGAAGGGGTGACGACCACGGTCACGCCTGGCACCTGGCTTGCGGCACTCGAAACGGCCGCGGCCCCGAACAGCATCACGAAAGCATAGATCTGCGCGAAACGATGCATCGAACGCCTCCTATGGCAGCGCGTCCATGAGGAACGCGCCCGTTTGATTTAACAACGTTGCCCGCCCCAGGAAAGGTTCCAGCGCGGATTCGGGACGCGTATACCCGAAGGGAGCGGTCGATGGATGAGCTGCATGTCGTTCTCGGCGCCACTGGGGGCGCCGGCAATGCGGTGCTAGGCGAGCTGCTCGCGCGCGGCAAGCGGATCCGCGCCATCACGCGCCTCGCGCCGTCGCGCGCGGCTCCCGAAGTCGAATGGCGCTCAGTCGATGCGCTCAACACCGCGGACCTGGAACGCGCATGCGATGGCGCTTCAGTCGTGTATCACTGCGTGAACGTCCCCTACGCGGAATGGGAGACGAAGATCGTTCCCATCGCGGATTCGGCGATGAACGCGGCCGCCAAAGCCGGCGCGACGCTCGTGATCATGGACAACCTCTACATGTACGGAGCGGTGACCGGTCCGATACTTGAGACCACCCCGCACCGGCCGGCCGGCCCCAAGGGGCGTCTGCGCGACGAGTTGGAACGCCGCTATCTGGCCGCGCACCACGCCGGCACGGTGAAGCTCGCGATAGGCCGCGCGTCAGACTTCTACGGTCCTATCGGGTTGAGCTCAGCGCTCTTGCTCGCCGTCGATCCGGTGCTGCGCGGAAAACGCGCTTCGTGGATCGGCGATCTCGATGCGCCGCACACGATGAGCTATCTCCCTGACGTCGGCTGGGGACTCGTCACCTTGGGAGAACGGCCGGCTGCGCTGGGAGACGTCTGGCACATGCCGGCCGCCGAGCCGGTCACTGGCCGTCAATTCATCACGATGGTCTGCGAAGCTGCGGGCAAACCGGTACGAATGGGTGTGATCACGCGCCCGATGATGATGCTCGCCGGCATCTTCGACCCGCAAGTCCGCGAGGCGCTCGAAGTCTATTATCAGTTCGCGCAACCGTTCATGATGGACGCGAGCAAGTTCACGCGCGCGTTCGGCAGCCGCATCACGCCGCATGCCGATGCGATCAAAGCCACGCTCGCAGCGCGGGTCCAGCGCGCCAGCGCCGCCGGAGCCTGACCTACTTATCCTTTTGGCGATCGCGCGGGTGGCCTTCGTCGTACGCGCGCCGCTTGTGCTCGAACGACACGTTGGTATAGATCTGCGTGGTCGCGACGCTCGCGTGGCCGAGCAGCTCTTGGATGGTGATCAGATCGACGCCGTGCTCGAGCAGATGCGTGGCGAACGAGTGGCGCATCGTGTGCGGGCTGGCCTTCGCGTCGATGCCGCTGAGGGCACGGATGCGGCGGAAGATCTCCCAGATGTGACGCGTGCTCAAGCGATGGCCGGTGTGGCCGAGAAAGACGGCGTCGTCGGCTGAGCGCGGCCGCACGTTGAGATAGTCGCGGATCGCCGCGGCGGTCGTGCGGTTGATGATGACCAGCCGCTGCTTGCGGCCCTTGCCCATGACGCGGATGGTGCGCGTGCGCAGGTCCACGTCGGCCAGGTCGATCGACGCGATTTCGGCGCGCCGCATGCCGCTCGCGTACAACAGCTCCATGATCGCGCGGTCGCGCACCTTGAGCCAATCGGTCTGCCAACCGGAGACGGTCCGCAGCAGCTGCCCGACCTCGCGCTCCTTGAGCACCTTGGGCAGCAGCTTATCGCGCTTGGGCGACTCGATGTCGGCCGCAGGGTCGTCATCCCGCTTGTTCTCGCGTTTGAGGAAGCGGTAGAAGGAGCGCAGCG
>DATFYX010000004.1 GCA_035314825.1 Candidatus Eremiobacteraceae bacterium | reverse complement strand
ATTGTCAGTGCTCGCCGCAACCTGGATGACGTGGCCGAGATAACCCCATCGGCCCCCCAGGCCGGCCCGAATTCGGATTTGCGCGTGTACGGGCACCAAATTCCCTCGACGGAAGATACGGCCGCACGTGCCCTCCAGCATGCTCTAGCAGGCGCGTCCAAAGGTGCCTGAGAATCGGTCGCTTCGTGGTGGTTTTGGGGGCGTCCGTGACCATTACGTGACCACGGAGGCCAAATCGAACGGAGTACAAACAGAACCCCACGCGCCGAGGCTTATACTACAAGGGTTCATCCCAATACGCGTCGTTAGCTCAATTGGTAGAGCAGCAGACTCTTAATCTGTTGGTTGTGGGTTCAAGTCCCTCACGACGCATACGCCCCAAGCCGGGCGGGCCCGCGATGCCCGCCACCACAGGATCCCCTTGAACGATCGATTTACCGGCGGCATCGCCGCCGCGGCCGTCCTCGGCGCAGCGACCGGCATCGCCCTCGCGCCGGCCGAGAACCGCAACGAATTCGTGCGCCGCATCCAGCGCGGCGTGCGCAGGCTGACCTACGTCCTCACGCACGACCGCGAGCGCATCGGCCTCGCCGTCGGGATCACCGCCACCAAGATCGCGGACCTCACGCAATACGTGATCGATCGAGTAGGCGAGACCGTCGCCGCCTCCGGCTCGCCGATCACGCGCATCCGCCGAGCACTCGCGCGGCACCCGAACCTGCGCAAGCGCGCCATCTCGGTCGACGCGATCGCCAACATCATCCTGCTGCAAGGCGCCGTCGAAGACGACCAGGAGTGGCAGACCGCCGACCTGCTCGCCCGCATGGCGTTCCCCGAAGGCGCGATCCGCAACCACCTGCGCATCCAACGCCCGAGCCCGGCGGACTGACCGGCGCGCGTGCGCCCTGCCGGATCGACCGCGCCGGCGCGCGGCATCTTCGACGAAACGCGCCCGCTGTGGCAGGTCATGGCTCTGTTCCTCGTGCCGCTTGTCCTCAGCAACATCTTGCAATCGGCATCGGGCACCGTCAACGCGGTCTTCATCGGCCGCCTCATCGGCGTTGACGGCCTCGCCGCGGTCTCGACCCTGTTCCCCATCCTCTTCCTGCTCATCGGGTTCCTCATCGGCTTCAGCAGCGGCAGCACCGTCCTCATAGGCCAAGCGTACGGATCCAAGGACGACCACAAACTCAAACTGGTCGCAGGCACGAGCATCACCGCCACCTTCCTGCTCGGCTGCATCAGCGCCGCCGTCGGCATCATCTTCGCCAAAGAAATGCTCCAGCTGCTCGGCACGCCATCCAACATTCTCGCCGACGCGATCGCATACGCCCACGTGATCTTCGCGATGCTGCCGTTGTTGTTCGTATACTTCGCCTACATCTCGTTCATGCGCGGCACCGGCGACTCGACAACGCCGTTCGTCGCCTTGCTCCTGACGACGATCTTAAGCGTGCTGATCACGCCCGCTCTCATCCTCGGCTGGTTCGGTCTGCCCCATCTGGGCGTCGTCAGCGCCGCCTGGGCCGGGCTTGTCGCCAATACGCTGGGCCTCATCGGCCTGCTGATCTACCTGCGCGCGATCCGTCATCCGCTGGCGCTCGACGCCGAGACCGTCCACGATTTGAAGATCAACTGGCCCATCTTCGTCCAGATCGTGCGCATCGGCGTCCCCACCGGCATCCAAGTCATCATGGTCTCACTCGCCGAGCTCGCCGTCATCTCTTTCGTCAACCGCTTCGGCTCGCACGCCACCGCCGCATACGGCGCCGTCAACCAGATCGTCAGCTACGTGCAATTCCCCGCGATCAGCATCGGCATCACCGCCTCGATCTTCGGCGCGCAGGCCATCGGCGCCAACCGCGATGATCTGCTCGCCAAGGTCGTCCGCTCCGGCGTCGGGCTGAACTACATCATCGGCGGCACGCTGATCACCCTGTGCTACATCTTCAAGCGCGAGATCGTCGGCTGGTTCCTCACCGATCAGGCGACCCTCGAAGTCGCCGTGCGGCTGCTGGCCATCACGCTCTGGAGCTACCTGCTCTTCGGCAATGCCGCCATTCTCTCTGGCATCATGCGCGCCAGCGGCACCGTGATCGTGCCGACCGCCATCAGCATCGCCGCCATCTGGGGCGTGGAGGTGCCGGTCGCGTACTTCTTGTCGCATCGCATCGGCATCGACGGGATCTGGATCGGCTACCCGGCGGCCTTCATGACCTCGCTCGCCGGCCAAACCATCTATTACTTCTTCGTTTGGAAACGCAGCCGCCACAAACGGCTCATCTAGCGCCGCCGGTGGAAGTTCCGGGGCCGCTATCCACCGCAAGCCATGCGTCGTGGATCGGCGCCCGCGGCACATCCTCAGGATACGAACCCTGCGGATGCCGTTTCTCCCACCCCTGCGCGCGGATGTACAGATACTCGAAATTCTCCCACAAGCTCGTGTCGCCGTGCCGGCGGCGCAACGCGGTGACCGGCTCGACGAGCTTCCACGCCGCGATCACGCGGCTCGAATACACGTCCATGAACGCTTCCTCTTCGATCAGGCGCTGCCTGACCAAGCTGCCGACCCATTCATAGGAGTTCGCGAGATTGAGCCACGGATTGTCGCCCATCTCATAGGTGCCATCCACCACCGACTGCCGGAACGCCGGGTCGGGCATGCGCTCGGCCAACACGCGCCGCGCGCCGTCGGTCCAATTGTTGAAGTTGGCGGTCTCGACTCGTGCGAGCACCGTCAGCAGCCCCTGCAGCTGATTGCTGGCGCGCAGATGGCGCAGCTGGACGAGCGCGGCGATCGCGGTTGCGCCGATGACGACAAACGTGCCGACCGCGGCGATGCTATTGACGACCTCGTACGACACAGGCTGACCCTCCGGTGAAAGACGCCGGATCGAGCGGCGGCCGAAAGCATTGGCGCGCCCGCCCGCGAAGTCCTTAAACCGGCTGGGCGAGTGGCGGAACTGGCAGACGCGCCGGATTTAGGTTCCGGTGGGGCGACCCGTGCAGGTTCGAGTCCTGTCTCGCCCACCAACCCTGCGACACAGCGACGGCGACCGGAGAACCGGCCGCCGTCGCTATCGGACCGTGAGAACCGAAGGCTAGGCTACGCTTGCAGCCACGCCCTTGTACGCGGCGTACCACGCCAGCAGAGCGGTGATGATCCCGACCCAGCCGCCGAGCGTGTGCAGCATCGCGATGCCCGTGAACTCGCCGAGCGTCAGCAACACGAATGTGATGAACAGCGCCACGAAGACGTACATCACGGCCGCGTTGTTGATCTTGAACGAGTTGAGCATCATGATCAACGTGAAGATCGAGAAGCCGAGCAGCATCCAGCCAAGATCGGCATGGACGTTGGTCGCCTTGCCGGCCCAGAACCACACGTAGAACCCGAGGCCCATCCAGAACGCGCCGTACGTCGAGAACGCCGTCGCGCCGAAGGTGTTCTTCGCCTTGAACTCCCACATGCCGGCCGCGAATTGCGCTAGGCCGCCGTAGAAGAGCGCATAGGGCAGCCAGATATCGCCGACCGTCAGGCCGGCGTTGGCCGCCGACAACAACAGCGTCGTGAGCGCGAACCCCGCCAGACCTAGCGGACCCGGATTGGCCACAACCGGCTCGGTTGAACTAGCCATCGATCAACCTCCAATTTTCCAACAGCACTTATGAGATCAAAACAGCACACGCCGCTTGTCGTGCAACACGACAAACGACCGCTGTCCGTGCCGACCAATTGAGCCTTTCCGCAACGGCCACCTCTCGGGTGCGATACGGGCGAAGGAGACCCCGGCGCCACGGCAAACTCCACCTGTCCCCCCAGGGCCGTGCACACGCCGGCTCCGATGAGCAATTGGAGGCCCCGATGCCCGAAGTCAAGGCGCAAGCCATTGAAGCGCTGTTCGCAGAGCACCGCGCGTTCCCACCCACCGAGGCCTTCAAGAAGCAGGCGAACTGGAACGATCCGGTCGTCTACGACAAGGCCTCCAAAGACTACGAGGCCTTCTGGGCATCGCAAGCCGAGCGCCTTGATTGGTTTACCAAATGGAACAAAGTGCTGCAGTGGGATGAAAAGACGAAGGTCGCCCGCTGGTTCGACGGGGGCACGCTCAACGTCAGTTACAACTGCCTCGATCGTCACGTCAAGAGCGGCCACGGCAAGCAAACGGCCTTCTTCTGGGAAGGCGAACCCGGCGACGCCCGCATCCTGACGTTCGAAGACCTGCTCAAAGAGACGTGCCGCTTAGCGAACGGCCTCAAATCGCTCGGCGTCAAAAAGGGCGATCGCGTCGCGATCTACATGGGCATGGTGCCCGAGCTGCCCGTCGCCCTGCTCGCATGCTCGCGCATCGGCGCGATCCACTCCGTCGTCTTCGGCGGCTTCTCGGCCGACAGCTTGCGCGATCGCATCGTCGACCAAGAGAGCGTCGCGATCATCACCCAAGACCAAGGCTGGCGCCGAGGCGGCAAGATCCAGCTCAAGCAGATCGCCGACGACGCGATCAAAGACACTCCCAGCGTCAGGCACTCGATCGTCCTGAAGCGCGTCGGCGACAAAGTCGAGTGGAAGGAAGGCCGCGACATCTGGTACCACGACCTGATCGCCAAGCAAAGCGACCAGTGCGAGCCCGAGAAGATGGCCGCCGAGGACGTGCTCTACATCCTCTACTCGAGCGGCACGACCGCCAAGCCCAAGGGCATCGTCCACACGACCGGCGGCTACCTGACCGGCATCACCTCGACGCACAAGTACATCTTCGACATAAAAGAAGACAAAGATATCTTCTGGTGCACGGCCGACATCGGCTGGGTCACGGGCCACTCCTATATCGTCTACGGGCCGCTGGCCAACCGCACGACGAGCGTCATCTATGAAGGCACTCCCGACTTCCCGGACAAGGACCGCTTCTGGGCGCTCATCGAGAAGTATAAGATCACTATCCTCTACACCGCCCCCACCGCGATCCGCACGTTCATGAAATGGGGCCCGGAATATCCGGAAAAACACGATCTCTCCAGTCTGCGCCTGCTCGGCAGCGTCGGCGAGCCGATCAATCCCGAAGCGTGGGTCTGGTATTACGAATTCATCGGCGGCGGCCGCTGCCCGGTCGTCGACACCTGGTGGCAGACCGAGACCGGCATGATCCTCGTGACGCCGCTCCCCGGCGTCACGCCCACCAAGCCCGGCTCGGCGACGTTCCCTTATCCGGGCGTCTTCGCCGACGTCGTCGACAACGAAGGCAAGTCGGTGCCGTTGGGCGGCGGCGGCTACATCGTGATCACCAAACCGTGGCCGGCGATGCTGCGCACTCTATGGAACGCGCACGATCGCTACTTACAGACCTATTGGAGCCGTTTCGAAAAACAAGGCCACTACTTCGCCGCAGATGGCTGTAAGCGCGACGAAGACGGCTACTACTGGCTGCTCGGGCGCGTCGACGATGTCATGAACGTCTCAGGCCACCGCATCTCCACGACCGAAGTCGAGAGCGCCTTCGTCGATCATCCCAAGGTCGCTGAAGCCGCGGTGGTGTCCAAGAAAGATGACATCACCGGCGAAGCGATCGCCGCGTTCGTCACTCTCAAGGGCGGCGGCGTCGGCTCGCCTGAAGAGGCCGACGAGTTGCGCAAGCACGTAGCGAGCAAGATCGGCGCGTTTGCCAAGCCGAAATTCATCACGTTCACACCCGACCTTCCCAAGACGCGCTCGGGCAAGATCATGCGCCGTCTGCTGCGCGACGTGATGGAAGAGCGGCCGCTCGGCGACACGACGACGCTCGCCGACGCGACGGTGGTCAAGAACATCGCCGAGATGGCGCGCAACTCTACAAAGGAAGAATAGCGCCGGATCCGGCACGGCGCGGCCGGCGTGAAACAAAGGGCGGACCTTTGAAAAGAGGCCGCCCTTTTGTCAGACGTGCGATGCGTGGATGCGCGCTAGTGCTGCTCCGGCGGAGGCTTGGGAGGACCAAGCTCCTTCACGCGCTGCACGGTGACCCAGAAAAAGATCGTCAGGTACAGCGCACCGCCGACGAGCAGACACGCAGCGACGAGACCCGCATCATGCAGCATATCGCCGCCGTTTCTCGCACATGGCCCTGAATCCATGCGGATGGAGCAGCTACTCCTGCAAGGGAAATCGGGGCCATCGGTTAATTAAATGCGCTCGCGCGCGGAAGTAGCTCAGTGGTAGAGCATCGCCTTGCCAAGGCGAGGGTCGCGAGTTCGAATCTCGTCTTCCGCTCCATGATGAAAGCGGCCATTGACCACCACCCTTCGCCAGCTCGACCCGACCCAGGTGCAACTCGACATCGAAGTCCCCGCCGGCGACCTTGACCAGGCGCGCCAGCGGGCCCTCAAACGTCTTTCCGAGCGGCTGCGCATCCCGGGTTTCCGCCCCGGCCACATCCCGAAGAAGATCATCGAGCAGCACGTCGGCGCCGAACACATCGACCACGAAGCGATCGAAGCCGTCGTCCCCGACCTCTACGCCAAAGCGCTCGCCGAGCACGACCTCAACCCTGTCGAGCATCCGAAGATCGACCTCGAGCGGACGCAAGAAGGCCGCGCGTTGAAGATCACCGCCACCGTCGCTGTGAGGCCCCAGATCGTGCTCGGGCCGTACACGGGCCTCGAAGTGAAATCGCCCTCGACGCAAGTGGACGAGCGCGAGGTCGATGAAAGCATCGAGTCGCTGCGCCGCCGCGCGGCGGCGCTCGAACCGGTGACCGCACGTGGCATTCAGTCCGGCGATGTCGTCACGCTCGACTATGCCGGACGGGTCGACGGCGAGCTGTTCGAAGGCGGCTCCGCGACCGGGCATACCACCGAGATCTCACCCGATCGCTTCATCCCCGGTTTTGCCGAACAGCTCTACGGCGCCAAACCGGAAGAGCGCCGCACGGTGACCGCGACATTTCCCGAGGGATACCGCCCGGAGGCTCTGGCCGGCAAAACTGCAGTGTTTGACGTGCTCATCCACGACGTCAAGCAGCCGGTGCTGCCCGCGCTCGACGACGAATTCGCCAAGTCGGTCTCCGATCTAGAGACGCTCGACGCGCTGCGCAACGAAGTGCGCCGGCGCATGGAGCGCATGGCTCAAGCCCGCGCGCGAGACGCGATGGAAAACGAACTGCTGCGCATGCTGACGGCCTCGCACGATTTCCCGCTCCCCGAGGTGCTCGTCGAGCGCGAGACCGATGCGATCGTGGGCGAGATCCGCGAGCAGGTCGGGCGCAGCGGGATGTCATGGGACGATTACCTGCAAGGGCGCAAACAGACAGAAGCGGAGCTGCGCGCGGCGGTGCGCCCGGATGCGCAGTGGCGCGTCAAGGCCGGCCTTCTCATCGAAGAGATCGCCAAAGTCGAGAAGATCAAGGTCAGCGGCCAGGATATGGAGCGCGAGATCGCGCTGCTCGGAAACGCTGGTCCGTCCGGCCAAGCCATGATCGAGGCGCTG
Organism: Candidatus Eremiobacteraceae bacterium; assembly: GCA_035314825.1. Lineage (NCBI taxonomy): Bacteria > Bacillati > Vulcanimicrobiota > Vulcanimicrobiia > Candidatus Eremiobacterales > Candidatus Eremiobacteraceae > Candidatus Eremiobacteraceae bacterium. Next base: position 6,826 of record DATFYX010000004.1, on the reverse strand, counting down.
CGCTCGTCGGACAACGTCAACCGCTTGGCCAGCACGATACGGCGTAACAAGACTATGGCGTTCCTAGTCGAAAAGGCGAAGGTCGTCGAAGCCCCGCCTGCAGAAGCCCCGCCGCCGACGGTCGCGTAGGCCGGCATATGGAAGAGGAAATCTGATGGGATATATGGTGCCGATGGTGGTCGAGCAGACGGCGCGAGGTGAGCGCGCCTTCGATATCTTCTCGCGGCTGCTCAAAGACCGCATCGTCTTCGTCACCGGCGGGATCGATGACAACATCGCCAACTTGGTGATCGCGCAGCTGCTGTTCTTGGAGCGCGAAGACGCGGACAAAGACATCGAGATGTACATCAACTCGCCGGGCGGCAGCCTCACCGCGGGGCTGGCGATCTACGACACGATGCGCCTGATCAAGCCCGACGTGGCCACGTTCTGCGCCGGCATGGCGGCCAGCGCTGCCTCCGTGTTGCTGACCGGGGGCACCAAGGGCAAGCGCTTCGCCCTGCCTTATTCGAAGGTCGTCATCCACCAGCCGTGGGTTTCGCAGATGGGCGGCCAAGCCACGGACCTCGAGATCCACGCGCGCGACCTCATTAAGAGCAGGCGCGTGTTGGCCGATATCTATGTGGAGACAACGGGACAAACCCTGGAACGAGTCGAACGCGACCTGGAGCGGGACTACATCATGACGGCCGAGGAGGCCGTCACCTACGGCATCGTCGACTCGGTCATCAGCCGTGAGAGCAGGGCGGCCAGCGCGCCGAAACCATCGGCTGCCTGAATGCAGGCCTGAGTCCGTAGAAGGGGATGGATGTTTAGGTTCGGGGACGAGAAAGGGCAGCTCAAATGCAGCTTCTGCGGCAAGTCGCAGGAGCAGGTGCGCAAGCTCATCGCCGGCCCCGGCGTGTACATCTGCGACGAGTGCATCGAGCTCTGCAATGAGATCATCGAGGAAGAGCTCTACAAGAACGTCGACGAGAGCCTGCGGCTCCGCAATATCCCCAAACCCAAAGAGATCAACCACATCCTCAATCAGTACGTCATCGGCCAGGATCGCGCCAAGAAGAGCTTGGCCGTCGCCGTCTATAACCACTATAAGAGGATAAACTCCTCGACCGGCACCGGCGACGACGTCGAACTGCACAAGAGCAACATCCTGCTGATCGGGCCCACCGGTTCGGGCAAGACCTATCTCGCGCAGACCCTCGCCAAGATATTGGACGTGCCGCTCGCCATGGCGGACGCGACATCGCTCACCGAGGCCGGCTACGTCGGCGAAGACGTCGAAAACATCTTGCTCAAGCTCATCCAGGCCGCCGACTACGACGTCAAGCGCGCCGAGAAGGGCATCGTCTACATCGACGAGATCGACAAGATCGCGCGCAAGAGCGAGAACCCGTCGATCACGCGCGACGTATCGGGCGAAGGCGTGCAGCAGGCGCTGCTCAAGATCCTCGAGGGCACGACCGCCAACGTGCCGCCCCAAGGCGGACGCAAGCATCCGCACCAAGAGTTCATCCAGATCGATACCACCAACGTGCTGTTCATCTGCGGTGGCGCGTTCGACGGCCTCGAGCGCATCATCGAAGGCCGCGTCGCCAGCCAAAGTTTGGGCTTCCGCGCCATGCCCGAACCCAAAGGCGAGAAGAAGACCAGCCGCCTGCTCCAATCGCTGCTGCCCGAAGATCTACTGCGTTACGGTCTCATCCCGGAATTCATCGGCCGCCTGCCGATCGTCGTGACGCTCGACGCGCTCGACGAACTGGCGCTGCGCCGCATCCTCACCGAGCCGCGCAACGCGCTGGTGCGCCAATATCAGAAGATCTTCGCGATGGACGGCATCGAGCTCACGCTCACCAAAGAGGCGCTCGCCGCCATCGCTACCCGTGCGCAGACGCGCAAGACCGGCGCGCGGGGCCTGCGTTCGATCCTCGAAGAAGTCATGCTCGACATCATGTACGACCTGCCGTCGCTCACCAACATCAAGAAGTGCATCATCAGCAAAGAAGTGATCGACGGGCTGCAGCAGCCGGTGCTCATCCCCGGCGCGCAGCAAAAAGACGTCCCCGCCTAACACGCTCCACGCTCGCACGTCAGTTTGCCTCGCCGGTCTGGGCGCAGGTGCTTTACGTCTGGACAGCGAGCGTGATAGCATATCCGCGCGCGCAACCGCGCGGAAAGGACACATGCCATGCACAACCTCCTCACTGCCTGGTTATTGATGGCTTTCGGAGCGGTGATGCTTCACACGCTGCAACTACATACACCACTCGGCCCAAAGCGCTAGATTCTAGCCGCAAAACAGACGACGCCCCGCGCTGAAGCGGGGCGTCTTTCGTTGCGCGCGCCAGGACCCTGGTGCAAGTTCAAAGGCGGGGCTCGCACTCGCTCTAGTGGAATACGCGTGCCTACGGGTTTCGTAGGGCGAGTGTGACCTATGCCAAGGGCAAAGCCGGATCGTAGCGCGGCCGAGGCTATAGCTTCGCGTCTGTCCGTTGATGCGCCCGACGCCGCCGACGGTCGAACGCCAAAGGGCGTGGCCGCCGGCCTGACCAAGCGCGAGCAAGAAGTGCTCGAACTCATGGCCTTCGGGCTATCCAACAAAGAGATAGCTCGCCGCCTTTCGCTGGGCCGGCGAACGGTCGAGACCCACATCAATCACGTGCTTGGCAAGCTCGATGTTTCCTCGCGGACGCGCGCGGTCGTCGAGGCCGGGCGCGCGGGCCTGCTCGGCGGAGCCCCGGCGAACGCGCAAGGCCACTCGCTCGAGAACCGGCCGAACAATCTGCCGTTCCAGCTCACCATGCTGTTGGGCCGCGAGCAAGACCTTATCGACGTGAAGATCCTGCTCGAAGGCAGCCGGTTGCTCAGCCTCTGCGGCTCTGGCGGCGTCGGCAAGACCCGTCTCGCGCAGCGCATCGGGGTCGACCTCATCGGCCTTTATCCCAACGGCGTCTGGTTCTGCGACTTCTCGCCCATCGCCGATCAAGGGCTCGTCCCGAGCGTGGTCGCAAAGGCGCTTGGCGTGCGCGAACAGCAAGGGCGCCCGCTCCCGGAGTCCATCGTCGGTTCGCTCAAGCGCAAACACGCGCTGCTCATCTTCGACAACTGCGAGCACGTCCTAGCTGCAGCGGCCGAGCTGGCCGACGAAATCCTGCACAGCTGCCCAAACATCCGCATCTTGGTGACATCGCGGCAGCCTCTCGGTATTATTGGGGAGGTCGTGCATCGCGTTCGTTCCCTTGCCCTCCCGGAGACGAGCGCGGGATTGCGCGCCGATCGCGCCATGCGTTATGGGGCGGTGGCGCTATTCGTCGATCGGGCGATCGGTTCGGATACACGCTTTACGCTGACCAACGACAACGCGCCAGTCGTGGCTGACATCTGCCGCCGCGTCGACGGCATTCCGTTGGCGATCGAGCTGGCCGCGACCAGGGTCAACGTGGTCGGCGTGCATGGCTTGGCGCGCAGCCTGGACGATCGTTTCAAAGTTCTCACCGCAGGCAGCCGCACGGCACTGCCTCGTCACAAGACGCTGACCGCTCTCATGGACTGGAGCTACGAGCTGCTCTCGCGCCAAGAACAGCGGCTGTTCGAGCGTCTGGGCATCTTCGCCGGAAGCTTCCGTCTGGAGGCGTCGGAGGCGGCATGCGCGGGAGAAGGGGTCAGCGCTACGGAGATCGTGGATCTGCTGATCGCGTTGGTCGACAAGTCGCTCGTCGTCGCACAGACAGAAGAGTCAGAGGAACGTTATCGCCTGCTCGAATCAACGCGGGCCTATGCTTTGGAGAGGCTCACGCGAACCGGTGAGCGCGACGCGCTTGCCCGCCGCCATGCCGAGTTCTTCCGCGACCAGGCTCGCTCGGCCGACGAGCGCTACGGGACCGGTTCGTCCGCAGGGTGGCTCCAAGGCATGGAGCTGGATCTTGGGAACTATCGCGCGGCGCTCGAGTGGGCGCTCGCCGAAGGCAACGACATTCTGCTCGGCGGCGTTCTCGCCGGCAATCTAGAGCGTTTGTGGGCGCTGGCCGGCCTCTCCGTAGAGGCGCGCCGCTGGCTCGAATTAGCGATCGACCGAGTCGACGAGCAAGAGAACCCCGCGGTCGCAGCCCGCCTGTGGCGCGCGCGAGCCAGGTTCTCCATGGCTCAGCCGATGAGAGATTGCGCCGAGCGCGCGCTCGCACTTTCCGAATCGGCCAAAGACGCCCGCGGCGCGGCTTACGCGTTGCGCACGCTCGCGTACAGCTTGATGCAGATGGGGCGATTAGACGAGGCAAACGACGTGATCGCCCGCGCGGTGGCTGCGCTTCGCGAGCAAGGCGACAGGGTCGGCGTCGCATCATGCCTCGGGTTGCAGGGTGTGTCCGCCTACACTCAGGGCGACTACGCCGCCGGCAGAAGAGTATACACGCAGGCGCTTGCGGCCTACCGGGCGCTGGGCGACGAATTGGCGACCGCCAATGCGCTCGGCAACCTCGCCGTCCTCGAGTTCGCGGACGGCCACGCAGAGCAAGCGCTCAGATTTGTGAACGAGTCGCTGCTCATCACCTCACGCGGACGTGAGGCGAACGACTTGGCGATTGACCTCAACAATTGTGCGGCCTATCATCTAGCACTCGGCCACTTGGACGAAGCACGCGAATCAGCGCGCGAGGCGTTGCGTTGGGCGCAGCTGGAGCAAAACGCCTGTAACACCGCGGTCGCGCTGCAGCATCTCGCCCTATTGCGTGCGTCGGGCGGCGACGGGCGCGCGGCGGCGCTGATCCTTGGGTACGTGAACGCGCGGTTTGACGAGCTCGAGATGGCTCGAGAGACGACCGAGAAGTGGTGCTATGACAAGCTCGCCGCCGCGTTGTCCGGCAAGCTTAGCTATGCGGAAATAGGCGCCCTAACCGGGGAGGGCGCGACGTGGTCTGAGGACCGGGTCTTGGAAGAGGCTTTGAGCACCTAGCCCGGGACACGGGCAGCCCACACTGCGTATTTCTGCGGATTTCGCAGCCCCACTCGGATGCGCTAGAATCGTCTTGGAACGGTTTGTCCCACTTTCGTTTCCGCGTAAGCGCGGCGAATTAAGGATGTGCTGTGCGTAAACTTTGGTTCATCATCGCGATTTTCATGGCGGCGTCAGTATTGGGCGCTTGCGAGCATTCAAGCGCGCTCAACAAAGTGCTCTTCAAGACCCCGCTGCAGTGCCCGTGCCCGACGATCGCTCCGCTCGCCTCATACAACCTGCCTTCGCCGAACTCGTATCTCGGGGGCATCGCCACCGGGCCTGATGGCAATATCTGGGTCACCGAGGGCGATGATAACCTGGTCGCACGCGTGACACCCAGCGGCACCATCACAGAATTTTCCATTCCGACAGCCGGCGCCTACCCGGGCATCATCCGCCCAGGGCCTGACGGCAACCTCTGGGTTGTCGACTACAACTTTAACATCATCCATCGCATAACGCCTGCCGGGGTTATCAGCGAGTTCCCACTGCCGCCCCCGCTCGCCACCGCGCCGCCGAATTTGTCAGACATCGCGATCGGACCCGACGGGAACATGTGGTTCACTTCCTATGGCGCGAACGTCGTAGGGGTTATGTCCACGTCCGGCAACCTGCTCGCGAGCTATTCAATTCCGACCGCGAACAGCGGCGTCGGCTTCATCGTTAAGGGCTCCGATGGGAACATGTGGTTTATGGAGAGCGGTACGCCGACGAACTGTGTCTACAACATCGGTAGAATCACCATGTCAGGCACCATCACTGAGTTTCCGATCCCGACACCGACATGCGACGAGCCATGGTCCGCCATCGGCGGCGCGACGGTCGGTGCAGATGGCAACGTTTGGTTCACAGAACGCTTCAACGCGAAGGTCGCACGAATCACGCCAAGCGGCGTCATAACCGAATTCCCGCAGCCGGTGAACCCGGCGAATGAGACACTGGTCCGCATCGTATCGGCTCCTGACGGGTCGCTTTGGTTCGAGCACAATCAACTCGGGTCACCGTGGACCGCCCAGGTCGGTAAGATGGACCTATCCGGCAACATCACCGATCTGTGGTCGTTCCCCGACGCGATACTGACCGGCATGACCATCGGACCTGACGGCAGCCCATGGTTCACGGATCAGGTAGGCGATCGGGTAGTCGAACTGTGATGCGCCGACAAGGCTTGAATCGAAAGGCCAGACCATGAAATCGTCGTGCATTATGCATAAGCCGCCGCTCATCATACTCGCGGCGCTTTTCGCTGCGTCCGCGCTCGCTGCATGCGGGCACTCGGCTGCGCTCAATAAGGTGCTCTTCAAGACGCCGCTCCAGTGCCCATGCCCGACGATTGCGCCGCTCGCGATCTACCCGCTTCCAGGCGAGGTCCCGTTTGGAAGTAGCGCATACATCGGCGGAATCGTGACGGGCCCCGACCAGAACGTCTGGGTGTGCGAATACGACGCCTCGAAGATCGCTCGCGTGACTGAGAACGGCACCGTCACTGAGTTCCAGGTGACCGACGCCGGCGCGGGACCGGCGCTGATCGCGAATGGGCCTGATGGGAATCTATGGGTCACGGACTACAACCTGAACATTATCCGGCGCGTCACGGTCAACGGCACGATCACCGACTTCTCGCTCCCACCGTACGACAACACGAACGGGAATCTTCAGTCGATCGCCCCCGGTCCCGACGGCAACATGTGGTTTGAGCATTCTGGCGCGAACATCATCGGCGTCATGTCCACATCAGGGGCGTTGATCGCGACGTATCCGATACCGACAGCAAATGCGCAAGCCGGCTTCATCATCGCAGGTCCTGATGGCAACATGTGGTTCACCGAGGAGGTC
>DATFYX010000003.1 GCA_035314825.1 Candidatus Eremiobacteraceae bacterium | reverse complement strand
GGGCTATGGAATGTTCACGGTTGCGGAACACTCTTCAGGATGGCAGTGGGGGATAGCGACACCCGTGCAGATCCCCCTATTTGGGATCTTGGGTCCAATGGTCTTCTGGGAAATCGGACTGCTTGTTCTGGTCATCGCTGCTTTCGCGTTATGGTTCGACCGAAGTCGCCCATACAGAGGCACGCTCGTGTCCTGGCTGATCGGCCTTGCGCTTGCCTACGCCCTCGGCGTCATCTTCGGCCACTACTTTAGCGCTGCCCGCGGCGGGCCACCACCGCTTTGAAAGGCGACCGACTCACACGCACAATTGTAAGCCCCGTCGGCCCCCAAGGCCGGCCCTGATTCGGATTTTGACACACCTGTGCAATACGTAAACAAGCGTTGGCTGGGCTAGTCAGTACGGGTTCTTGTGAACGTTCGCCTTAACATCGGACGAGGCAAAGGCCGTCCCTCCGAACCTATCAGCACTAAGCTTGTGCTTGTGGCGCTAACACTTGCTTTGATAAGCTGCGTGCTGCTCTTGCGAACTACGGGCCCGCCTGGTTACGAAAAGTCACTTCCAGAGGTCGCCCTGGGCATGTTCGCGGTGGTTGTCTTAGGCTGCTTGCTGATCTTGGCAAGGCAGATGCTGCGAGAGAGAGCGCTTCGACCAGCAGATCCGATCCGCCAACCAGGGAAGTACACCGCTGTTGTAACGGTGGGCGACCTTCTAGTGCTTTCCGTCATCGTCGGAGAGATCGTCGTAGGCATAGGACAGGTGGCATTTGGGGCGTTCGGCACCATCCACTAGGGCGTGACCACTCTGCGATCAGTTGAAGCCCGGTCGGCCCCCTAGGCAGGCCCGAATTCGGATTTGGCACCTAGGGGCGCAGCAGAAATTTTTTAGGATTTTGGTGAATTGTGGGGGGTCGTGAAAATCGCTCGCACGCCCTTGCTTAAGGCCCTGGCTCTAGTGGCGATTTGCGTTGTCATTGCGGCTCAGCAGTCGAGAGCCGACACCTATGGATCTGTCCGCGGCCGTCTTACGGACGTTCAAACCGGTCAAGGCATAGGCGGCGAACGAGTTACACTCGCCGGCGCTGGCACGGGGGCATGGCATGCCACAACGAGCGCACAAGGCTACTTTGGGATAGTTGGCGTCCCTGCAGGCCACTACGTGCTTACGGTCCTTCCAGCAGAACCCTATCACGTTTGGTGTGCGATCGGCCTCGTCGACGTTGGTCAGGGCGAAACCACGATATTCAACCCAACCTTGACCAAGCGACTCGTAATTTCTGATTGCCTCATCGTTGCCAAGCCGCACTCGACAGCAAACGTCTACAACGTCGAGAATCCATGACGACTCTGCACTAGTATATGCGCCAGTTACTCGCGCCGCTAACGCAAGTAGTCAACAACCCATGGTATCGCGGAGTGGTCATTGCTATTACGCTTATCTTGCTCGCTCAGTTAATCTGGCTCATACAACATGGTTTTCGACCGGCAACAGAGAGTGATGAGGCAAGGCTGGTAGCCTTGGCGAGATCCTTCGCGCCGCCGAACTCAAATGTCAGAATCGTCAGCACATTTTACAAGCCGGACTACCCGCTCGCTGAAGTCGATGCGGAATACGACGTAGAGCTTTCAGCGGCGGATCTCAAACGCTTCTACGACAAGTCGTTTGCAGACAAGGGCTGGAAGCAGTGTAGTCCCGGTGGTCGTCTATTTGGCACATTTAGTAAGAAATACGCGAACGGGAATGATAGCGCGCTCCTATTGATGCCTCTAGCGGGAACATTATTCAATTACGAGGTGGATTTCGCGTGGGAAGTCCCGGGCGGCTGCTAGAGCCATGGATAATTTCAAGTTCATGAATTCGTGGTCAGCGTGGGTCCGGTGGGTTGCCGTAGTTCCTGTTGCGACGTTCTTCTACGGTCTTGCCGCCTTGCTGACAAATGGCCTACTACGGATCTGGGATCCTCGTTCGTTCAGACTTGCCGGTGTGTTCCTCGTTGCCACTCTGGTGATCTGCAGCTCATTGTTTGTTTGGTGCGGCGCAGCGACTGCGCCGCGCTTCAAATTGGTCATCGCCTTGCTTCTTGGTCTTGGTCCGCTCATAGTTGCGTTTTATGCGGCTCCTGTCATGGGTTGGTTTGGATACGCCGTTTTTGGCGGCGGCGTCTTTGTGGCGTGGGCACTGGCGACTTGGGGCTATCTCCGGCGTCGCCGAGCTGGTTCGCTGTCGCGAGCTACTGATGCCTGACAAGATCGGGATGCGCTGGCTCATCATCTTGACCGCTTGCGGACTCATACTGCTCGCGTTTGCCTTGGCTGCAGGGACTCGCATCGGCAACTGGGAGATATGCGGATTTCACAATTACCCGCTATGCACGGAGTGGAGGGTCGTTGCGTTTCTTGAGAGCTGTGCAGTCATACTAATTGCCATCGGGGCTCTCATCGCAAACGAGCACCGTCCTGTGTCGTGAAGATGACTCCAGGACGTTGGCTCGTTACTAAACCCAGTTATAGGTCCGCGCGAGGCGGCTTGGAAGCTATCGGTGTTAGCGAAATGAAGGGCCCTCGGAAAGTCGAATCGCCACTTGAGGAAGCACCCAAATGCGAGCTGTTGTAGCCAGCGTGATTCTCGCTGCCGTGCTAACGTTGCCGGTCGGCAGTGAGCAGGCGCGAGCGGACACGTCGGCGCCGCCCACGGTAACCGCGCCGCCTTATGTCCCCCCTTCAATTCCAGCACCCGATCAGATCGTCAGAGACGGAATCTCCGATCTGAGTGATTGTGGCAGCGCAGTCATTGACGAGGGGCCCGACATCGCGCTCGCCTCACTAAGCGCGTCAAATGGAACTCTTACGATCCGACTAATAGCGTACTATAGCAACTTCTTTTCGCACCTGGAAGTCCCGCTCGACAAGCAGAAGTACTATATACAACTTGATGCGCGAAAAGCTCAAAGGCCGGTCGTCTCAGCCGGTAAGACGGCAACTCTAGCGGTTCGCTTCGCCGATGTCAAATCCGGGAAACACAAGCTCTTCTACGCTGCATACCAGGTCAACGATTCGAACGACGTCATACCGCCCGCTGGACACGCCTCCTGCTTCACAGTGAAGTGACACCTTAGGATCCCATCGGCGCGAGATCGTTCTGACGGCGGTGGCTATCGGCGGGGTCTGGGCGCTCTATTTCTACTCCAGGAAGACAGAAGCGGCCGCGCGACGCTAGTCAGTTTCGCGGGGTGGAAGTCATACGTCGCGATAGCACGGCACACGGGTCGCCAATCGTGTAGAATGGTAGCGAGGGGTTGCGCACTTCAGAGTAGCCGACAAATGTTCTAGATATGGTTTGCGCAGGCCACGCGCGTCCAAAGGAGGCATAACATGCGTTATTTTCTGTGCGTAGTTGTGCTTAGGCCATGAGCACAACGCGTATTATTCGCGGACTCATAGCCATACTAGTAGTCTGCATGGTTGCTGCGTTCAATGCGGCATGCACTAGTTCGGGGTCGGGGTGCCTCGGCATATGTACTCCGACGGGCGGTGGGGGGGCGCCGCCGTCGACGCCCCCGCCAGTCAACATGTTCTTTACCGTACCGGCGGGCGACACAGAACCAATACCAGGCTTCGGCACGCCTTGGGACGTGTTATCGGTCGACACCAGCCGAACCGGGTTGCCAGGCACCACTTACACCAACATCACTATCACGCTGACTTTTCTTCAGGCTAACGCGTTTGCGTCGCTTCCTGCCCCGGGCGGAAACGTCGGCGCGAGCGGCACCCAGCTCGGCATCGAAATCGCGTTCGACGCTGACCAAAATAGTTCGACGGGCGGATTGGCGTCCTGCAATGGATTCAACTATGGCACTGGCTTCGACCATGCGATCGACGGCACCGGACTGCTGTTCCCGCGCCTCGCAGATGGCAACTTCCAGGTTTTCACGACACCGGGCGACGTGATGACCGGTGAAGCACAGGTGAGCGGCGCGGGCAATCAAGTGATCATCGTTGTCCCCATCAGCGCGCTGGGGGGAACTGGTCAGACGAACATGTTTGTGGGTATCGCCAACTCGAATGGCGCGACCCCAATAACGGATTGCGTCCCAGATGCCTCGGTGCTTACAACGTAAGACCCCATTGCTGAATTCCCTAATTGGACGCTTCGACGGGAAGTCTACTTTGAGATCGGCCTCGCCCTTCTCGCTTCAGCGATCGCCTCCATTGGCGTCGCACAATGCGGCAAACGGCCCGATTTGCCGCCGCGCCGCTAACTTATGCACGCAACCCCGCGATCAGCCAAAACCCCAACGGCCACCTAGGCAGGGCCGAATTCGGAACTGTCCTTAGAAAGCCGCGTTATTGATTAACGGAATCGTAACTGCAGCCGCAACTCCGGTGCTCTGTGAATGGCCCCAATGCCATTGCTGCAATTGGGGGTGCCATTACATGATAGGGTCGGAACAGACCTACTTACTGCTCCTACTATTAGAATGACCGCCACGACGACGACGACTCCGATAATGATATACGTCGTCGTGTTATCGTGTTTGGGCGCTGGAGACGGCGCGGTCGACGGCGCTGTGGTGGGCGCGGGCGATACGGCGGGGGTTGGTGTCGCCGACGGTGCCGGGCTGGCGGACTCAGCTACTGGTGTGCCACTGCCGGCGGATGCAATAGCCGAGAACGCTGGACTTAGGGCGAGGAGTGCCGACAGGACTCCAACAGCGATCGTGGGCGTGCGCATGACACGACCTCCATCATTGACGATAAAACCTATCCCTTTGGTTCAACCTAGATTGCGGGGACGCATCGCATGGGTGAAACAAATCAGTAACCGGGCCTTCGGTAAAGCTTGTTATTGGCGGCTACCGGCCATCTTCTTACTCCTAATTGTCGCACACCAGAATGGAAGAAAGCAAGAGGCCCCGATGGTTAGCCGATGCCTCTTTAGTTGCGGTGCGTTATGCTTAGACGAAGTTTCTAGACCGGTTTTCACGCCTCTTGATCCACGCTCGTTAAGACGTCGGGGACTTAGACACTCCCTTACCGAAACCCGGTCGGCCCCTTAGGTTGGCCCGAATTTGGATTTGACTCACCCACGTAACTGCGCGATCAGTTGAATGGCCCAGTCGGCCCCAAAGGGTGGGCCGGATTCGGACTGCGGCGGCTAACAGTGCGACCGTGACGCGGTGATACACCCGCGCAACTCCGCGATAAGTGAAAACCCGGTCGGCCCCCTAGGCTGGCCCGAATTCTGATTTTGACTCACCCACACAACTCGGTAATCGTGAAAGAGATCATCGCCCTTTTTGCCGTCGCCCTAATCACTGCGGTCGTCGCGATCGTGTGCATTGGCTTTCCGCGAACAGCCAAGAGGCTTACCGGACTAACCGGCCTTAACGAGAAGATTGCGCCGGACTTCTTCGTCCGCGCTCTAGGCGTCACGTTGGCAGCGATGGCTGGGCTTGTTGCTTGGGCGGCTTTGAACTCCGGTGGGCGCTGGGAGGCAAGAAAACCCATCGGCCCCCCAGGCCGGCCCGAATTCTGATCTTGACTCACCCACACAACCACGCGGTGGCAGCATGAGAACCCGGATGACCCTTCCGATGCTCCTTGAACAAGTCAGCGTCGCAGAGGCGGGAAAAGCGCTAAGTCGAGCACTGTAGCAACTATGATCCATGCGCCCGCCGTTACAAAAATCCAAGCATAGAGATCCCGAGCCCCCGAGGCAATTATCGCAAATAGTCCGAGCGCAATTAGAGCTACGCCCGCCACCAGGCCAAGCAGCGCTTTAAGTTCGCGGCTCACATAGTACTCTCGTGGCGGGGTGAAGATCGGTCCGCTTGGAGGACCTATGAGCGCCTTGCCCGGCGTTGGAACAGACGGCGAGAGCTCCTGCTCGGTAAAGTGGTATGATTGCGCTGACGTGAGTGAATCGACTACCGCATGATCCGCGACGTCCAGGTCAAACTCCCGCAGAATGATGCGTCTGTCGATATCGACCGCGATTCGGATCGTTGCCTCTACGCCGACAATCGTCATGACGTGCCCATCAAAATCGACACGTTCCGCTTGGATTGCCTCGCTGGGCCAATTCGGTGCTTTGGTCGAGAGAATCTCGACGTTCCAGGCACGCAACAATAGAGCGAGAACTCGTTTGACTCCCGCTTTCGGATCCTTTGGGGAAATGGTGATCGAGATATCCGCCGGAAGATCAAAGCGTTGTGGCAGCATAAACCACTGGTCTGAAAGCCCACGAGCGAATTCGCTGAGGGTCGCGGGCTCGCTAAGAAACTTACCTAGCACAAGGGGATGGTTCGGCCGAGCCTAAAAACCAGCCTCTCCGGCCCTTTGACCTACACAAACGGCCCGACGAATCGGAGAGTCCGGGCGCCCCCTAGGCAGGCCTGAATTCGGATTTAGCTCACCTACACAACGGATCGGAAGAAGCCATCCCCGAGATCGGACTTGGTAGGCACATGAAGAAGGTATCATTCCTCGGTGTCTTAGTAGGCGGCATCGCTGACATTGTCGCCACCAACATCCTCTTGGTGCCGTTCATGATGTGCGTGTTTGAAAGGTTATAGAGTGGGAAAGGTTCTTCTCACGTGGACAAGAGTAACTTCATATGCCGTGGTTCTCGGCATAGGCCTCGGCTTGGGGAGCTCGGTAACTGGTTTTTTCTCTGGCACCGGTACCAAGACGTATTGGGATCCCAACGCCCTTGTTTTTTTTTGCCATGATTTACGCGGCAATTGTCGGCGCTGCTATGATTCTACCCGCATTGGTTTTTGCGGTTTGGGTCAATGTTAGACCTGCTGTCATTCCGTTATTCTTAAGACGCTTCGAGTCCGCGCCATACGGAGGATTTCAAAAATGAACAAAGGACCTCGAAGAACTGCGACAACTCTGGCGCGCGCTCTATTCCTTCTTGCAATAGCGACTCAGTCAGCCAGCGCACATACCATAGACAACCAAGCAAGGAGTAGCTACACATTTGGGCCGACCGTCAATAACCTAGCGCTCGGTGCGAAGCTTGGGCAGCAAGTGGTCAACGCGGGGGCGCCAATTCCAATAAAGTTTGCGATAACGAACTTCGGGCCTTCGCTTAGCATCTTTCGCATAGGTTCAATTCTTGAGTATACGGTGACAGGTAACGGCCCAGGTGGTATTCCGATAAGAAAAGATGATCGCGGGGCAGTGTCCACGGGCAGCGTCGACATCGGCATGGGTTTACCAAGTGGTTCAACGTATGTAAATCCAGTTGACGACCTCGGTATCCTGTACGATTTTCGAACACCGGGAAGGTATACTTTCACGTGCGAAACTGCCCTCACTTTGGTCTACGAGGGTCCGGTTTATGCCGACCTTAAGTCTAACGTTCTAACCTTAGAGGTTCGATAGACCTCTTCGTTGCTGATCTGCGCCTTTTCAATACGATGGCGGGCGTGATACTGTAGGTAGCTCAGCGCAACGACGGTATCCCCAGTTCCCCCCACTGATAGGAGAGGTTCAGGTTTCGTAGTAGTCGCGAGGGTCGCCGCGTATTTCTGAGGGGTTCCTTGGGTGATCTCTACAAATCAAGTGTGGTGACCAGACGACGGCAGCTAGCCGCGGCCACGAGCCCATGCGGGTTTCCACCGACGACCGCAGGGAGAGATGGGCCCCACTTCGATCCAACAGTGTGTACTTAGTGGGGACTAGCCGATCGGTGTTGTGTTAAGAAAAAAACCTCAATCCCTTACGGGATGAGGCTTTCCGATGGTGGGCGCGAGAGGTCTCGAACCTCTGACCCCTACAGTGTCAATGTAGTGCTCTACCCCTGAGCTACGCGCCCGAGCTTTCGACGATTCGGGGGAGCCGCTGAGCGGCCCTTTGGAGGGACGCGTCAGGGCTGCTGGAAGCGCCGCTTATGGCTGGTTCTAATCCACTCCATGAGTTCACGCCGCGCGAGTCGCGAAAGCTGCGCTCGCTGCGCACGCCGCATGGCATCCAAAAATTCCTGGATCAGATGGAGTACCATCTCGCGGACACGGCGTGGTCGCCGCGCTACGTGCTGCGCGAAGAGACCGCGCATTGCCTGGAAGGCTCGATCTTCGCCGCTGCGGCCCTGCGCGCTCTCGGTCATCCCCCGCTGCTCATGGACTTCGAGGCCGTGCGCGACACCGATCACGTCATCGCTCCGTTCAAGCTGGGCGGCGCGTGGGGCGCTCTCGCGAAATCGAATTACGCCGGCTGCCGCTACCGCGAGCCGGTGTATCGTACGCTGCGAGAGCTCGCGATGAGCTACTTCAATGACTACTTCAATCTGCGCCGCGAGCGCACGATGCGCCACTACTCGCGGCCGGTCGACCTCAAACGCTTTGATGGCCGGCACTGGATGACGACTGACAAAGAGGTGTGGTTCATCGCCGAGCACCTGGTCGACATCCCGCACATCAAGGCCATCACGCCGGCGATGATTCGCCGGCTCACGCCAGTGGATCAGCGCGGCTTACAAGCCGGCCTAGTGGGGCGCCGGACGGTCGAATAAGTTCGACCGCTCCATAGGGCGTGCGTTGGTTTTGGCGTATAGGTACGTATGGCTGATAGCGGGGCGCCGCTGCTCTCCACCCGCGGGCTCGTCAAGGAGTTCGCGGGTTTCCATGCGGTCGACGGCGTCGATCTGGACGTTCCCGAGACGCAAACGCTTGCGATCATCGGGCCCAATGGCGCGGGCAAGACGACGTTCTTCAATCTGTTATCAGGGTTCATGCACCCGAGCGCGGGCAGTATCGAATTCCGCGGCCAGGATATCACGCGCCTCGGCGCTGCCGATGTCGCACGTATGGGCCTCGTACGCAGTTTTCAGATCAGCAGCATTTTCCCGCACCTGACCGTGCGCGACAATGTCAAGGTCGCACTGCTCTCCAAACATCCCGCGTCGCGGCGTTTCTGGGCGCCAAGTTCAGCGGCTGACGAATTGGACGAGCCGGCCGGTGCGCTGCTCAAACAACTGCGCCTCGATGATCAGGCAGACCAACTCGCGGTGGCGCTGCCATACGGTAAGAAGCGCGCCCTCGAGCTTGCTGTCACGCTCGCGCTCGACCCGGTATTATTGCTGCTCGACGAGCCCACGAGCGGTCTCGGCACCGAGGACATCGACCCGATCATCGAGCTGGTCCGCGAGGCTGCGCGCGGCCGCACGGTCATCCTCGTTGAGCACAACATGAACGTCGTCGAACGTCTTGCGCACCATGTTGTCGTGCTGCAATACGGCAAGATCATCTGTCAGGGACCGTACGAGACGGTCCACGACGATCAGCGCGTCGTCGATGCGTACTTAGGCGGCATCGATGCTTGAGATCCGGGATCTGAATGCATGGTACGACGAGAGCCACGTGCTCCACGGCGTGAGCCTCGACGTCAAGCAAGGCGAAGTGGTGACCTTGGTCGGCCGCAACGGCGCCGGCAAGACGACCACGCTCAAGTCTATCGCCGGCCTCATCACCAAGAAACGCGGTTCGATCGCGCTGCAGGGAGTCGCGATCGAAACTCTGCCCGCGTTTCGCATCGCTCGGATGGGCGTCGCGCTGGTACCCGAGGAGCGCGGCATCTACGCCACGTTGTCGGTGCACGAGAACCTGGTGCTGCCGCCAGTTGTCCGCCAGACGTCATGGAACGACGACCGGATCTTCAAGTTGTTCCCGCGTCTGCTCGAGCGCTCGGGGTCGCCCGGCACAACGCTTTCCGGCGGCGAGCAGCAGATGCTTGCTATCGCCCGGGCCTTGCGGACAGGTCCGAGCCTCTTGCTCCTGGACGAGCCGACCGAGGGCCTGGCGCCCTCTATCGTAAAGGCCATACGCGACCTGATTCTCGAAATAAAGCGCGACGGAATCACCGTGCTCCTGGTATCGCAAAACGTGCGTTTCGCTACCAAGGTCTCGGATCGCCATTATCTGATGGTGAACGGGCAGATCGTGGAGTCGCTAGCGAACGCGCAAGTCATCGATCGGGAGCACGAGTTGTTAGACTACCTCGGCGTGTGATAGATGGGGATACCAACGAAGATGAAACAGTACGTACGGTTCTGGCTGCTCGCTGCGGGTGCGGCGGCTCTCGGCATTTGCCTCAGCGCGAGCATGCTCGCGCCCGCGGGCGCGGACAATCCGGTCATCATCGCGGTGATGAATGACCAGTCCAAGATCTACGCAGATCTTTCAGGCGTCGGCACGGTTGCGGCCGTGCACATGGCGGTCGAGGATTACGGCGGCGCGGTGCTCGGGCGCTCCATCAAGGTCATCTCGGTCGACCATCAAAACGATCCGGCGCTCGGCGCGAACAAGGCGCATGAGCTGTACGAGCAGGATCACGTCGACGCGATCTTCGATGTGCCGACCTCATCGGTCGCGCTGGCGGTCGCCGGCGTCGCCGGACAGGATAAGAAGATCCTCTTCGTCACGACGGGCGGCACCGATGCGTTGAACATGGCGCAGTGCAACAAGTACACGTTCCACTATGGCTACGACACGTACTCGCTTGCTCAGAACACCGGCAAACTCATCACCGAGAACGGCGGCAAGAACTGGTACATGATCACCGCCAACTACGCGTTCGGCCAGTCGATGCTGTCGAATTTCACGAGCGCGATCAAGTCGGCAGGCGGCAACGTCATCCACAACGACATGGTGCCCTTCCCCAATACCGACTTCTCGTCGTACCTGATCAACGCGCAGGCGCTCCGGCCCGATGTCATCGGCCTCATGAACGCCGGCGACGACACGGTCAACGCGATGAAGCAGATCAACGAATTCGGCATGAAAAAGCGCATGCAGGTGGGCATCGGTCTGCTCTTCGAGAGCGACATCGCAGCGCTTGGCCCGGACTACTGGTCGGGCAGCACGATCACGGTCGGCTCGTACTGGAACCTAGACGAGAAGACGCGCGCATGGGCCGCTCGCTATAAAAAGGCCACCGGCAAGATGCCGACGTGGGTCATGATGGGCAACTATTCGGCGGTCACGCAGTACCTCGACGCGGTCGCACGCGCCAAGACCGATGACGCCGATGCGGTCGTCAAGCAACTCGAAGGCTACCACTTCGAGGACGTGTTCGCGCGCCATGCCTACATCCGCGCGCAGGACCATCTGCTGATCCACGACATGTACGTCGCCAAGGTCAAGACCGCGGCAGAGGTCAAAGAGCCCTACGACTTCCTGCAGATCGTCAAGACGGTGCCGGGCGACCAGTCGTATCGGCCGCTCTCGGCGGTGACGTGTCATCTGTGATCGCGCAGCGTGGGTCTTAACTACCTAGCGCTGCAGATCTTCAACGGGCTGGTCAGCGGCGCGTTCTACGCGCTGCTCAGCCTGGGGCTGGCGATCATCTTCGGGATGATGCGCATCGTGAACTTCGCGCACGGCGCGATGTACATGCTCGGCGCCTTCGGTGCGTATCTCGCCGCCAAGTACTTGGGCCTGCCGTTCTGGTGGGCCCTCGCGCTTGTGCCGCTCGCGGTCGGCCTGCTCGGCGTGATCTTCGAGCGCACGCTCATCCGCCGCCTCATGCCGCTCGACCCGCTCTACAATCTGCTGCTGACCTTCGGCCTTGCGCTGGTCATCGAAGACTTCATGAAGCTGTTCTTCGGCACGCAGGGCACGCCGTACGCCATTCCAGCGAGCCTCTCGGGCGTGGTCGACCTCGGCATCACCGTGTACCCTGTCTACCGGTTGGTGGTGATCGCCTTGTCGTCGGCCGTCTGCTTCGCCGTCTGGTTCGCGATCGAGAAGACGCCGCTGGGCGCGAAGATCCGCGCGGCGACGGAGAATCCCGCGCTGACCCAAGCGTTTGGAATCGATGTCTCGCGCCTCACCGCGCTGATGTTCGGATTCGGCGTCGCGCTTGCCGGCCTCGCGGGCGTGCTCGCCGCGCCGACGACCAACGTGACGCCCACCATGGGCTCCGATATCATCATCACGACGTTTGCAGTCGTCGTCATCGGCGGCATGGGATCGATCAAGGGCTCGATCCTCACCGGCTTTCTTGTCGGCGTCGTCGCCGCGCTCGGCGCGGTGCTCTACCCGCCCATCGCCAACACGCTGATCTTCCTGATCATGGCCGCGGTGCTGCTCGTCCGGCCGACCGGTCTGTTCGGCGCGCCTGAGACGGGCGCGCGTTGATCGCACGGATCGCCGGCGTCGGCCGGCGCACCGCGCTCTGGTTCAGCCTAACCGCGATCGCCTTGGCCCTCGTGTTGCCGCACGTCATGTACGTCGGTCTGGCAACGGACATCGTCATCTGGGCGCTGTTCGCCGCGGCCTTCGATTTATTGCTCGGCTACACGGGACTGCTGTCCTTCGGGCACGCGATGTTCTTCGGCGGCGCATCCTACGTCGCGGGTCTGCTCATCCTGCGCGCGCATTGGTCGTTCTTCCCGGCGGTGCTCGCAGGCGTCGCTGCCGCCGCGCTGATCGCCGCGATCATCGGCGCGGTCGCCATCCGCCGCCAGGGCATCTACTTCGCGATGATCACGCTCGCGTTCGGGCAGATGCTGTACTTCCTGGCCAACCAGCTCGGCGACTGGACCGGCGGCCAAGATGGCCTGCAAAACGTGCCGCGCCCGGTGCTGTTCGGCTCCATCCGGCTCGATGACGACCACGTATTCTACTACGTGACGCTGGTGCTGGCGATCCTCGGCGTCGCGTTCATCCTGCGGGTGGTCAATTCGCCGTTCGGGCAAGTGCTTGCTGCGATCCGCGAGAACGAGCAGCGCGCGACCAGTCTTGGCTACCGCACCGACGTGTACAAATTCGTGGCGTTCGTCATCTCGGCCGCCATCTCAGGCCTGGCCGGTGCGCTCTTCGTGATCTCGCACCGCTTCACGTCGCTCGACACCCTCGATTGGCATACCTCGGGTCAGGTCGTGATCATGACCGTGTTGGGCGGCATGGGGACGATCTTCGGGCCGCTGTTCGGCGCGGCGTTCTATCTGATCATCAACGACAGGCTGTCGACGCTGACGACGTCGCCGGGCCTAGTGCTCGGTATTATCTTCATCATCGTGGTCAGCGTGTTCAGGCGCGGCATGGTCGGCGAGCTGCTGCGGGTGCTGCGCCGGGCGTAGATAGCATGTAACTTGAGAATTGGCTGGGAAAGAA
Organism: Candidatus Eremiobacteraceae bacterium; assembly: GCA_035314825.1. NCBI lineage: Bacteria > Bacillati > Vulcanimicrobiota > Vulcanimicrobiia > Candidatus Eremiobacterales > Candidatus Eremiobacteraceae > Candidatus Eremiobacteraceae bacterium. The sequence goes on along the minus strand of DATFYX010000003.1, from coordinate 16,907 downwards.
ACCGGCCGCGGATGCGGAAGAAGGCTCCCATCCATGCACGCGCACCATATCATATTGAAGCGCGCCGTCGCCGGGACGCTGCTGGCGGCGCTCCTCGCCCAGGCCAGCGCGGCCCCCGCGCTGGCTATGAGCACGCAGACCGAGATCGCGCAAGGCACGGCTGAAAACGCCGAGATCGATGCGCAGAGCACCGTGCTCACCGACCCCTTCTTGGTGAGCTGGACCAACCGCGTGGGCCAAAAGCTGTCCGAGCATCGCAAGCGTCAAGACATCACCTATCGTTTCACCGTGCTCGACGACCCGAGCATCAACGCATTCGCCATCAAGGGCGGCTACGTCCACGTCAACGTCGGGCTGCTCAACTTCGTGTCCTCAGACGACGAGCTCGCCGCCACTCTGGGCCACGAGATGGGCCACGTCGAGATGCGCCACGTCGTCGCATCGTCGAACGTCAACACGGTGATCGGTATCTTAACCGCCATCGCCTCGATCGTATCCCCGATCGCGGCGGTCCTGGGCGGCCTCGGCGGCGAACTTGCAAACGACAAATACAGCAGGCTCGACGAGATGCAAGCCGACCGCTATGGCCTCGCGATCATGACGCTGGCGGGGTACGATCCGAACGCGGCGATCGACGTCATGAGCAAGTTGGGCGCGATGGAACCGGGGCCCGATTCACGAGCCGACAAGGCATTCTTGGACCACCCTATACCGTCCGACCGCGTCGCGCATCTGCTGGGCTATTCCGAGCTCAATCATGCCACCACCCAGTCGTTGCTGGCCGACGCCATCCACGACCAGTCCGAAGGCCGCTATAGTTACTCGCGCGCCGAGCTCATCGCGTTGGCCGGCTCGCAAGATCCGCAAGTCGCCGAGCACATGACGCAGCTCGACTATGCACTGCGGGAATCCGGCCCGAAGGCGGCGCCAGACGGGCGCGTGTTCCTGACCGTGGTCGCGGTCAACGATCCGGCGCGCGTCGCAGCGGCCAAAGCTATCATCGCCGCGCAAACCGTGGTGACCCAAGCAACGGCCGAATCGAAGATCCAAGTGCGCAAGGGATTCGCTGAGCTGGACCAGGTCGAGCATAAGCTCAACGTGCTCTCGCAAGGAGGCGGCGGTCCGCCCAATCTGCGCTGGGCTGCCGATGCTTCCACCCTGCCGACTCCGTCCGCATCAGCGCCGCCTAACCCGTCGCCGAGCCCATCGGCCAGCCCGTCCGGCCCACCGAGTCCCGGCGGTCCCCCAGGTCCCAACGGCCAGACGCGCACCACGGTCAGCGGCATGGCGACGCTCGACAAGGTCATCACCGGCACGCTCAACCCGATCAGCGACGTGCTGCAGACCGCGAACGGCCTGACGACCGGCAATAGCGATGCGCTGCGCGAGATGCTCGATCCGCTGACCGACGATGCGCCGCTCACGCCGAAATTCCAAGCCTTGCTCGTGCATTACCCGGCGATGATATCCGATCTCAACGGCTCGACCAAAGGCTTGCTCGTGAGCATCGAGCTCGCTCGCGCCGCGATCGCGCAGGCCGATGTCGCGGTCGAAGCGACGCGCGCCGCGCTCTACGTGCCCGCGATGCCCGCCGGCAACGGCATGGGCACGCCGGCGCCGCGGCCTCCGCCGGATCTGCGCAGCGCGCTCGCTGCGTGGGCTGAGGCGATGAAGACCGCACGGCGCGCCTCGGACGTGATGTACGCCGCTCAATCGGTCACGCTATCGACCGAGATCACGCTGCTCGATCTGATGTCATCGCCGGAGCGTTACGCCGCGTACCGCGAGGCGCTCGCGTTCCGCTTCCCCGGCGTCGAAATACCGAATTACCAAACGGCGCGCGCGCTCGGCGTGCGGCCGGGTGAGATCGCCTGCGCTGCCTGGATGGCCTTCGAGACCACAAAAGACATCGTGCCCATCTTGCAAGGTATCAAGGACAGCGGCCGGTCGTGCGAGGCGCGCGCGCTTGACGACGCGCTGATGGCCGAATCCATGGAGATCGCGCTGGGCTTGGTGTACGAAGACTATATCGACGAGCCGCAGCATCACAGCGTGACCGCGAAGTCGACCCAGTAGCGCTACTCGCTCCAGAAGCGATGCGGGCCGGTGTCCAAGTGCACCCAGCCGCCGCTGTACGAGCCGACGCCGCCCGATCCCGGGCACGACCAGCACAACGCCGCTAGATCCGAGATGTCGACGCCGGGCACGTGGAAATCCACCGCCCGGCCATACATATGCAACGAATTGGAGGCGGCGCCTTCGGTGCGCGCGTTGGTCTCGGGCGTTCGATATCCGCTGTGCACCACGATGGGCTCGCGCACGCCCTGTGCGAGCAGCGCCTGTTGGATGGCCCACAGCAGCTCGATCAGGCTGATCGAGATGTAGACGTCGCCCAGCGATGGCGCGACATGGGCATCGCGCAGCATCTCGCACAATCGATAGTAACCGCGATTGTAGACCGAGCGGCCGTCGAGCGAAAACGAATCAGCCAACTGCTCGCCGGTATCCATGCGCTCCAGCCACAACACATAGTCGCCTGAGGCGAGAGTCTCAAGCGGCAGCGTCAGTGCGAACGCCGCTGCGGCCACTCCCGAGACGAATGCGCTCCGGGGGATGGTGTGCTGCGATACCGGACATCTCGTGCACATACTGTCTACATCGGCACAAAAAGGGTGCGGGGTTTAGTTCACGAGGGCGCGGCGGCCGGCGGGGTGCCGGCGTCAGCCTGCGGAGGCGCTTCGGGCTGCTTGAGCGCGTCGAGCTCCTGCGGCGAGATCCGGTGGAACGAATACGAGTATCCGGCGTAGAGCGCAAACGCGTAGAAGAGCAGATCGATGACGTTGAAATTGTCCTTGAGGGCCTGCCACGAGTTGGCCAACGTCAGTTGTCCTGCGACGTCCATCGGGGACACGTGGAAGTACGCCGCTTGCGCGATGACGATCGTCAAGAGGTTGCCGGCGACGCATCCGGCCAGCGCGAACACCGCTCCCACGACGCCGAAGATCCTGTCCATGCCTTTGCCGAGCGTGCGCACGAAGAAGCCGGTCAGAAAACCGACGCCGACCGCCATCCAACCGATCTGCCATCCATGGGTCAACACGGTGAGCGCGCCCCACGAAATCGCTCCGAGCGCAGCGCCGATCGCGCCGCCCAGAATCCCGAGTCCCAGATTTTGTGCGTCGCGGCGCCGGGCCAGATAATCCGCGAGTTTGGCCTGGTCGATCATGTCCGTGCAGTGTACCACTCCCGAGAAATGGCAGTCAAGCGCGGCCAGGTGCGATTGAGCACGCGAAGAAAGAGCGCCGCATGCAGACAGCCGAGCTCTCCTATGCCGAACGATCGCTCGGACTCGCGGCCGGAAGTTTCCCTCTTGAAAGCAGGTTTGTCGATGTCGCGGGCGCTCGCTTGCACTACGTCGACGAAGGTTCCGGTCCGATCTTGCTTATGGTGCACGGAAACCCGACGTGGAGTTTCCTTTTTCGGCACCTCATCCCGCTGCTTCGCGACCGGTTTCGCTGTATCGCCCCCGACCTTCCGGGATTCGGCCTGTCAACTGCGCCCGCTTCGTACGATCTTCGCCCCGAGAGTGACGCGGAGGTGCTGGCTGCGTTCGTCGATCGCCTCGCCCTGCCGTCCTATACTCCGCTCGTGCAAGACTGGGGCGGACCAATCGGCCTTCATCTCGCGGGTCGCTTTCCGGATCGTGTCGAGCGACTCGTGATAGGGAACACGTTCTGCTGGCCCGTCAACGGAGATCTACATTTCGAGGCGTTTTCTCGGCTCATGGGCGGTCCGATCGGCGAATTTGCGATTCGGCGCTATAACGCTTTCGTCAACCTTCTCATACCTGCCGGGATCAAGCGGGAGCGGGTCACGCAAGAGACCATGGAAGCGTATCGAAGGCCCCTTCCGACGCCCGAGCGGCGGATGGCGAGTTACGTGCTCCCGCGCAGCATCCTGCGGTCGCACGAGTTCTTGGCTGAGGTCGAGGCGTCGCTCGAAGCATTGCGATCCAAGCAGACGCTCATCGTCTGGGGTGACGCGGATTTCGCATTTCGCCCGAAAGAACGCCAACGCTTTGAAGGGCTGTTCCCGAATCACCGTACCGTCGTGCTCAAGGGCGCCGGGCATTTCATCTGGGAAGACGCCCCGGATGATATCGCAGCGGCCATCCGCGAATGGTGGAACTAGACCAGATGAGCCGAAACAGAAAGCGTCCGCCGACGCACCCAGGCCAGTTGCGCAACGATTTGCGAGTTGCGCAGACTGAGCGACCGCAAGTCGAGCGAGAGGTACAGCCGCTCGCGGTCTAGATCGGCGTGCGTGCCGTACGCCAGCGCAGGTCGTCATCCAAGAAACGTTGTAGAATCCAGCGTTCACCGTTCGTCTTGGTGTTAGCCGCAACTGCAAGGCTATAGGATATCGCTTGGCGTAACGACCCGTTTTAGCGCATCCTGAGACTCGTATTCCAACGGAGCGGATTGAGTGTTAAAGAAGATAGCCCCCGGCTTATACGCTACTATTGCAGCGCTTTTCATAACGACGAACGCGGTCGCGGCGGACCCGACACCCGCCCCGTCGCCTGTTGCAAGCAGTGCCCCTCAGGCACCGGCACAGACGGCTCCCGCCATACCCAAGAACTTCGATCCCTGCGGCGGCCCGATCGAACTCTCGAGCAAGCTCGGCAACGGAACCGCGTGCGTCTTCGTGTTGGGCGAAGCGGCACTCACCGCACAATACGCGAGCGCGAACATCCCCGCCAACACGCAGATCAACTTCATGGGCAACACGCTGAATCTCTCCGGCTACGCGCACGCGTTCGGGTACCCGGCGCCGGTGGTTTATGTCGGGGTTGCTCCCAGGGCACAGATCGTCATCACGCCGCCATCCTTCGTCCAGGTCAATGCAGGCAAACTGGGAACGCTCGCCGCGGGCACGAGCGACATGCAGTTCGAATACAAGCAGCTCCTCTACGTCAACCTTCCGAAATTCACGATGGTGGCGTTGGACCTCGCGTACAAAGCACCGACTGGATCGCAGCTGCTGCGCGGCCCTGGACCCGAATATACGATCAATCCGATAATCACGCAGCCGCTGCCACACAACTTCGGCGTTACGATCGCCTTCCCGGTAAACAACTTCACCGTGAGTTGTCTCACGTGCTCAAGCACGTCTCGTGGGTGGAGTATTTCACCGACGCTAACGCCGTATTGGGAGACGCCCAGCGGTACACTGGTGGCGCTCGTCGTCCAGCATAGCTTCAACCCGAGCACGACGCCGGTCGCGTTTAGCGTCGGGCAGCAGTTTGGCCGACATTTCTTCGTCTCGGCGACCGAAGGCGGCTTCACCCACTCGTCATCTCGCTCGGGTCCATTTTTCGGTCTCGTGAACGCCTCGAGCACCGCTTATCCAAGCTTGTTCTCGGTGAACGTGAATTATCTATTCGGCCGCAGCGATCTGCCGGCTGCACTTATGCAGTGATAGTGGCCTCGTAAGACCGGCGAACAGACGAACGAAAGGACGGTGCGGTGCACACAGTATGGTATGTAGTCCTCATCATCGTCCTTTTGACGCTGATTGCGGTAACGCAGTTGGCGGTGCGCACGCAGCGCCTTGCGACCTACTGGATAGAGCCCCTCGCGTTACTGGTGCTCTGTTGGATGACGATCGAGAAGTATACCGGTTGGCGCTTCTTCACAGCTCACGGCTGGTATATCGTCGGCGCCGTAGTCGGCATCATCATCGGCACGCTCAGGGGCCGAGCAACCAAAGTTGAACTCGGCGCGGAGCCCGGCACCTTCACGGCTCAGGGTTCCTGGATCACTGTGGCGATCCTTGCAACACTCACGTGCACCAACGTCGTAGCTCGATTATTCTTAGAAGGCCAAGCGGGGGTGGACGTACAGAGGGTGACCTCTCCACTGCTGTTAGTCACGGCGTTCAACATGATAGCCTGGCGTGCCGTAATGGTGTGGAAATTTCTCGAGCTCGAGCAGGCTCGTAGCCGGCCTAGCTCGTTGACGCAGAGCCACCCGTGACCTACTTTATCTACCAATCCGATCCGTGGCTGTTCGTGGCGGTGATGTTGGCCGTGCTGGCGCTGGCGATCGAGCTGCCTTATCGCATCTTCGCGGGGTATTTCTCGCGCAGCAAGCAAAAGACGGATCCGCTCAACGCGCTGCAGGCCGGCATCCTCACTCTATCGGCTTTCGTCTTGAGCCTGTCTTTTTCGCAGGCGCAAGCGCGTTTCGATGCGCGACGCGCGCTCGTCGTCACTGAGGCCAACGCGATCGGAACGACGTGGCTTCGAGCGGACTCCCTTGAACCGGCGCAGTCCAAGCGCTTTCGCCAGATACTGACCGATGACATCGAAGCAAGGGTGGCAGCGTACGGAGCGCCGCGAAATCCGGAGCTCTACGGGCAGTCGATCGATCGAAGCAGTCACGACCAAGACGAACTGTGGACGATCGCCTCTTCCGCGTTGCGGGCACGTGAAACGCTGGGGCTTTCGCAACTGAGGCAAAGTCTTAACGATACGATCGACGTCGCAGCACAGCAGCGCCAGTCGATAGCCAGTAAGGTGCCGACACAGGTCACCACGCTTACCCTGCTCCTTGTGATCCTCGGCGCTATTTCTCTTGGTATTCGCTTCGCGCTCGATGGAGTGCGACCGGCTATGATGAGCGCGATATATGTCGTCGCCTACGTGGTCGTCATCAGCATGATGGTCGAGTACGATCGCCAGGACACCGGGCTTATCAAGGTCAGCCTCACACCGCTGACGCTTCAAATGCAGGCGATGGAGCACGCACGCTAGGTCCGGCCACGCCCGAGAAGCAAGGAGAGAATTCATGGCAGCGAGTAAACCAAACATCGTCTTTATTCTGGTCGACAACGTCGGCTGGGGCGACTTTAGCTGCTACGGGGGAAGCACTCCAACCCCTAGGATAGACAAACTTGCCAGCTCAGGAATACGCTTCAATAACTACACGGTCGAATCGCAGTGCACGCCGTCGCGCTCGGCCATCATGACTGGCCGCCAGTCCGTGCGATCGGGCACGTATACTGTGCCGATGCCCGGCGCGGGGCCGAGCGGACTAGCTCCTTGGGAGTATACGGTCGCCGAGTTGCTTTCCGATGCGGGTTACGCGACGTCGCTGTTCGGCAAGTGGCATCTCGGCGAGGTTGAGGGCCGGCTGCCCAGCGACCAGGGCTTCGACGAGTGGTGGGGCTACCGGAACAGCGCCGACGAGTGCGGCTATACGGCGTATGCGACGTACAGAGCGGCCGCCAAAGCCAAAGGCTTTGAGACGCCTAAGATCTGGCAGGGCAAGAAGGGGCAGAAGTCTACCGCAGTCCGTGAGTTGGACATGGAAGTGCGTCCTTTGCTCGACGAGCTGATCGTCGACAAGGCCACCGACTTCATCAACCGGGCCGCCAAGGGCGACAAGCCGTTCTTCACCTATATCGCCCTGTCGCACGTGCACCCTCCGGAGAAGGCGCATCCGGACTTTGACCAGACCGATCCGACGCGCCTTGGGCTGTACGCGGATCTGATGGCAGAGATGGACCATCGGGTTGGGCAGATCGTCGACTGCGTGGCCCAAGCCGGCATCGCCAAGAACACGATCGTCGTGCTCTCCAGCGACAATGCGACCGTGTATGTCCCCGCGTTTGGATGGGGTGGTTCGAATGGACCTTGGCGTGGTGATTTCTCGACGCCGCCCGCGGAGGGCTCGATGCGAACCGCAGCGATGGTGAGCTGTCCGGGAATGGTGCCATCCGGCGTGATCACCGAGGAGATGCTATCCGCCCACGACTGGTACAAGACGTTCGCGGCGGTGGCGGGCGCCTCGGACAAGGTACCCACGGACAGGCCGATGGACGGCGTCGACGCCTCCGAGTTCCTGCTCGGCAAAAGCAAGGCAACCGGCCGGGAGCATCTGCTGTTCTTCGGTCCGGATGGATCGCTCATGTCCGTCAAGTGGCACAACATCAAAGTATGGCTTCGGTACGCCGAGGGCTTCGACAAGCCTATCGTCAAGCCGTGTTTTCCGCTGGTGTACGACCTCGGCAGCGACCCAAGCGAGAGAAACAGCCTCTTCGATGTCAAGATGGACATCGGTTGGGAGATGGGCGCCGTCCTCCCGCCTGCTTTCGAGTACGAGAAAAGCATCGCGCAATTCCCCAACATCAAGCCTGGCGAAGAGTTCAAGGGCTATAAGCAATGAGTCTGCGGTGCGATCCCATGATCAGTATGCACACTGCGTAGAAAAATAGAGGAGACTATCCATGGCAACCGACGATAACACGCCCATGCCGAAGAGCCCGTACGGCGGAGGGCCGAGCGCCGGCCTCCAGTTCCCCGAATACTACAAGCCGACGAAATATGTCCGATCCCGCAACAATTACTACCCTTCCAGCGAGACCATCGGGCCGGACGAGATGCGGATCTCGTTTGTCGGTTCGTGCCCGGCGCCGCCGCGGCGCGATCAGGCGGGCACGTGCGTCATGGTGGAGCTGGGAAACGGCGATCGGTTCTTCTTCGACTTCGGCCCCGGCTGCATCAAGAACATTCTCGCCATGGGCGTCCCCCTACAGGAGATCAATGACATCTTTCTGACGCACCTGCACGTCGACCACTACCACGACCTCTCCTATCTCGTGCCTTTCGCGCCTTGGGCAGGGCGATGGACGCAAAAGCTACGCGTCACCGGCCCTTCCGGCCGCACGCCCGATCTCGGCACGAAAGCGATGGTCGCCGGCATGAAACAAATGCTGAAATGGCACCTAGAAGCCTTCGACCTCTTCCCAATAGGGGTTGGCTACGAAGTGGAGGTGAACGAGTTCGACTGGAAAGACGAGAATGGCATCTGCTACGAAAAAAATGGCGTGACGATTCGCCATTGGCGGCGTTCGCATGCTAAGGATGGCGCTTCGGCGTATCGTTTGGATTGGAACGGCCTTTCGTTTGTCTGGACAGGCGATGGAAGGCCTGACGATTTGACCGCCAAGTATGCAAAGAACGTCGACGTCTTCGTCACCGAGGTGCAAGCGGATCTGGCGCGCATCAACCAATACAAGTATGGACTGCCCGAATTCCTTTATAACTACACGATCGATACTCACCACACGGTGCACTACGCTGCTGGATATCTGATGAAGCAGGTCAACCCGCGTTGCGCGATGGTCACCCATCTCGAGTATGACAACGACTATCTCAACGAGATCAGTGCCGGCGTCCGCGCGCACTGGGATGGGCTCTTCCTTTACGGCGCGCCGGACATAGCCGTCGTCAACGTGACCAAGGACGCGATCTGGCACAGAATGGCTGCGATGCCAGGGTTCGCGGGCCAGCCATTTCCGAATCCCACGCTCTTGTTCGGCGATCCGCTTCCGGTCAATACCGGCATCGGCATTGTGCCCCAGCCGAGGCTGCCGCGCGAGGATCAGCAGGAACAACAAACGCGCGATCTCGAGATCGATCCGAGGAAGTACTATCCACCCGACGTCTATCGCGAACCGCTCACTAAGCTCCCGAACCCAGCGGACGTGGATCTGATCGCGCTGGCGAAGGCGATGAATATCGATCTCAGCAAATTCATGAAGAAGTAGAGTGGCGATCGGGGTCCAAATGGATATCGTAGCCGACGACGTCAGGGCCGTTCCGGTAACGGTTCTGACAGGGTTTCTTGGTGCGGGAAAGACGACGCTGCTCAACCGCATCCTGAACGGCGCACACGGGCTGCGTGTGGCGGTGCTGGTCAACGATTTCGGCGCGATCAACATCGACACCGAGCTGGTCATCGGCGTTAAGGACGACGTCATCAGCCTGGCCAATGGCTGCGTGTGCTGCACGATTCGCGACGACTTGGTCGAAGCCGTCGTCGCAGCGATCGACCGGCCCGAAGCGCCCGAATATGTTCTGCTCGAAGCAAGCGGCGTCGCAGATCCTTCAGGGATTGCGATGACGTTCGTCGACCCCAATTTGCGGGAGCGCATCCGATTAGACAGCGTGACCTGCGTGATCGATGCTGATCAAGCCTTCGCCTACCCGGACTATCCGGACCTCATGGCGCTCAAGCTTCGGCAGGTGGCGTTCTCCGACATGGTTATCATCAACAAGGTCGCTCTGGCCGGTCCAGAACAGGTGCAAAAAGTGCGCGCGTGGCTAGACGGCAGCTTCAGCCGCCTGCGCATCGTCGAAGCCAATCAATGCGATGTGCCGCTGGAAATCTTGCTCTCGGTCGGACGTTTCGATGGGGCCGAGCCGGGTCTCGACCCTCAAGCATTGGAGTACGACAGATGTAGCGATACGGGTTGCGCCGAGCACGGTGCCCACGATCACGCCGCAAAGACCTTTAGCACGTGGAGTTATGAGACCGACGAGCCGCTGTCGTTGGAAGCGTTGCGTGAGGTCAGCCGGACGCTGCCGGGAAACATCTATCGAGCCAAGGGCGTCGTCCACACGGTGGACGCGCCAGACCAACCTGCCGTGCTGCAAGTCGTAGGTCGCCGCGTAGACATTTCAACCAAACGGGAGTGGGGACAGCGCGCCCCGCGCACGCAGATCGTGGTCATTGGCGCCGCTGGAAGCATTGACGCGAACGTGTTGGAACGGACATTCGCCTCATGCATTGCGTCCGCAACCCCTAATGAATGATGTCGGTTCGAGCCCCATCGGCGTCGCCAGTCAAACCCGCACCGGCGTTCCACAAAACAAACTGGCCGTGGAGCACTCGCTGTAACCGCGGAAAAAGCTTTTGTTGGCGCACGTGGCGTACGCCAGCGCAGGTCGTCATCCAAAAAAAGTTGTAGAATAAGGCGTTTCGGGCGAATAGCTCAGCGGTAGAGCACTCGCTTCACACGCGAGGGGTCGTAGGTTCGAAACCTACTTCGCCCACCAGAAGTCGACCCGACAGGGCGGCGCATGCGGATACTCTGCTTCAATGTATGGCTCTGGTGCGCGGCTTTGATGCTCGCGTGCGCCGGCGCGGCGCGCGCCGATCAAAGCGGACCTGCTGCCCCAGGCGTGCCCGCCCCCGTATTGACCGGCGTCGCGTACGATGAGATCCGCTGGCACGCCGTGGACATAAAGCCGTTCGCCCCGGGCTCGTTTGCGTCGGATCGCGAGACGCTCATCAAACGGGTTTCGCCCACCGATCGCTACCCGGACGTGCACGGGAATATCCAAGGCAATCTCGGGGCCAACTTGATGTCGACCACGCCCGAGTTCATCGCGCTGTACCGCTACTCGTATCTGGGTGATTGGATCCGCGTCGATGATCTGATCGCGCAGACGGCGACGATCTCGCGCCCGGATCTCGGCGAGACCATCTATCTGAACCTCAAGACCAAGACCTACCACAGCGACAAGACACCGCCGCCGACCGCACCCATGCCGGCGCCATCCGCCTCTGCCTCGCCGTCGCCGAACCCATCGCCCTCCGCGTCCCCATCCTACAACTACCTCCTCGAAATCAACAGCGAGCAGGCCCCGGGTATGTCGATCGACGGCCTGCAGACCACAGGGACGACCGGCGAGGGCAATTTCTCGACGCTGCAGGCAACCGCGTCGTGCATACAGGTCCAGGGCAGCCTGACATGGGTGCTGTACCAGGCCACGGATTTTCATACCGCGCCGCGAGACCCGTTCACCAACTTCGCCAATGTCACGACGCCGCGCATGTTCTCGCGCTGCGCCGTGCAGAGCAAGTCGTCGCTTGGCGGCGTGCCGGCGCCCAACCTCATGCTCTATTTCAGCCTGGTGATGACCCTGGCAACGGGCCCGATCAGAATCGGTCCGATCGACGCGGTCACCGAGCGGGGCAATGTCGTGAAGCTCGGCGCGAACGATACAGGTCTCTTCGCCATCCCGCCGGACTTCACGCCGCAGAGCAAGGTCACCATGGCCAATGCGACACGAGTCGCAGCCCGCAACCCAAGCTTGACGGGCATCCGCTATGATGATGCCCATGTTGAACCAACACTGGCACGCAACGCCCGATGAGCCCCGCCCGCGCGTAGCGCTCATCGCGCACGATGCCCGCAAGGAAGAGATGGCCCAGTGGGTCGCCTTTAACGGCGGGACCCTCTCGCGCTGCACGATCTTCGCCACCGCCACCACCGGTTCGCTCGTCGAGGAGCGCCTCGGGATGCGCATCCACAAGCTGCTCTCCGGTCCGTTGGGGGGAGACGCCCAATGCGGAGCGCTGATCGCCGAGGGCCGCATCGACGTCGTGTTCTTCTTTTGGGATCCGCTTTCGCCCCAGCCGCACGACGTCGACGTCAAGGCGCTGCTGCGCCTCGCCGTGCTCTACGACGTGCCGATCGCATGCAACAGACGCTCGGCCGATCTGCTCATCTCCTCGCCGCTGTTCGCGGACGTCATGTATCACGAGTCAAAGGAAGTGGCCGGGGCATAGGCGCACAGGTGACCTCATGACGCAGCTGAACGAGCGGGCGTACGTGCAAGCGCCCTACGGCCGGGCGCCGCAGTACCTCAAGGCATATCTCGAGCGCAACGGCTGGCATCTAGGGACGCCGGCGTCGCTCTCCTTGCGCGTCGAGGCGCGCGACCTGGGTCTTCCGGGCGACATGAGCGTCGCGCGAGACGTCACTGCGAAAGTGAACGCAGTCGACGACCCCACCCATCTCACCACGCCGCTGTCCGTCGAATGGTCGCCCGCCGGTGGCGGCCCGTTCCCCACATTTCACGGAACCCTGACGATCAGCGAGGACGAGGACTACGGTTCGTGCGTGCTGACGCTCTCAGGCGAATACGAACCGCCGCTTGGAGTGGTAGGCAAAGGATTTGACGCGGTGATCGGCCGGCGCATCGCCGTGGCCACCGCGCGCCGGCTGCTCGAAGAGATTCGCGACGGCATAGAAGCCGAGCAGACCGCCGAACAGCTCAAGTAGCGCGTTCAAAGAACGCGCTACTACACTTTGAATTCCATGTTCATGTAGACGTTGAACGGCTGCGCTGACAGCGCCGCGCCGTACGGGTATTTCACCAATGGTTGGATCGGGTCGCCCGGGTTGAAGATATTGCCGACCGGCGGGATGTGGCCTTGCAAGAAGTCGTAGCCGCACGTCGAGCCTGATCCATTCACCCACGGCAGCGCCGTGCCGCCCGAGCACTTCGTGTAGATGTTCGTCAGCGTGAAGCGCAGGTTCGTGTTGTTCGAGAGCTCGTAGCCGATCTGCGCGTGCAGCGCGAACAGGTTCGGCTCTTTGAACGCGCCCGGCGCGTCGAAGTTGCCGGTGTACTGGTCCGGGATCACGAGCGTGCCGGCGCACGTGGTGGCGTCGTAGCCGGTCCCGGTGCCGCCGAACGGATAGCGCGGATCGCTCCCGATCGGCGGGCCAGCGGCCAGCGGTGCGCAGGTCGTCGGGTCGACGCCGATCTGCTGCTGCGGGGCACCGTATTGGCTGCCCTGGACGTACTGGAGCAGCGGTGCGACCGTGAATTTCTGATGTTTGTAGCTGAGCGTCAGCGCCATGAAGCTGGGCACACCATAGCTCGCGGTCGAGAGCTGCGTGCCGGTGGGGACCACGTAGTACGTGGGATACGCAGCGCTCGGGTTGAGCAGCGGGCGCGCCGGAGCGTTGAAGTAGGGATTGGCGACGCCGCTCACCTCGGTCGGAATCGCGTTGGCACCGCCGTAGACGCCGCATGGCGAGGTCGGACTGGTCGAGGGCAACGCCCCGGCGCATGCCGACGTGAACGAGTTATACTGCTGGATCGAACTGTTGACGCCCGACAACAGCGTCGCGCCGTTCGCCAGCGGCGAATAGACGATGGAGCTGTGCGTGTAGGTATAGGAGAGCAGAATCGAGAGACCGTCGTGGGTGAAGTCGCCCTTTTGCAGCTGGAACTCGAAACCGCTGCTCGTCTGCTTGCCCGCGTTGACGCCGCCCAGCGTGCCCGTCGTCGGGTTGATGAAGAAGCGCTGGATCTGATCGCGCGTCACGCGCTGGAAGGGCGTGAATTTGAGGCTCGTGTCGGCGTCGTTGAAACGGTGCTCGTACGAGAAATCGTAGTTGTACGACACCTGCGGCTTTACCGAGTGCAGCGGCGTCGTGTCGCCCAACGCGTAGTAGAGCGGTCCGATGTATGCGGGCAGGTTCTGCTGCAGCGTATCTGAGTACTGGAACTGCGATGGCGCCGGCTGTGCGTAGACGCCGTACGAGAAGCGCAGCACGTCGAAGAGATCGAGCGTATACGTGCCGCCGATGCGCGGCTGCACGATGTTGTAGACGACTTGCGCGCCGTTGGCTGTCCCGTTGGTCAACGTCGCCTGCGCGAAATCCGGGCCGCCGCCTGGCGGGACCGGAATGGTGTTGCACGGCGTGCCCGGCGCTGCGCCGAGCAGCGTCTCGTCAATCGGGTTGCCGCCGTTGAAGCCCGGGTATACGCACATCACGTTGTTCCAGGCGTTGAACCAAAACGCGCGCGCGGGTCCGCCTACGGTGGAGGGCACGTCGTATTCGAAGCGATCCCAGCGCAGACCGAGGTTCACATGCAGACGCGACGACGGCGTCCACTGGTCTTCCAATGACACTCCAGTGAACTTGGGCGTGACGGCGTTCACCGTCCCCGTCTGGCCGTTCTCAAGCGCGAGCCATTCGCACGCGGACGCGCCGCCGCAGCCTCCCGGCGGCGCGGGGAAGTACGGTCCAGCGAACGTCAGGAATTTCTGATTGATAAAGGAGAAACCGGTCTGCTGCAGGCTCGGCAGCGGCGTGATGGGCTCGCACGAGGTCGCCGTCGGCGCCCCGGGCAGCCCGGCCGGGAACGGGAAGCTCAAGTAGTAGCACGTGCCGTTGGTCGGATTGGTCGCGCTCACCAACGCGGCGAACGCCGTTTGCGGCGCTGGGAACCACGGCGCGCCTTGCTGCGACGTCGACGGCTGGTTGTTGTTGACGCTATAATCGTGGCCATACGTGTACGACGCCTGCACCTTGAAGAGATGGTGCGTGCTCAACTGCGCGTTGTAGTCGGCTGAAAGACCGCGTTGATGGTTCGACAGCTCCTGATCGGAGGGCAGGCTGATGTAGAACTGCTGCTGGCCGTTCGGGCTGTACGTGAACCAGTTGGAATACGAGGTGAACCCATAGATGCGCAGATACGCTGCCGGGCTGAAGAAGTGCGTGTACTGCACTTTGGTGATGGCAAGCGCATTCGACTGCGCGTCCTCTTGGTTGATCGGGATCTGCGAGCCGCCGCCGTCGATGCCGGCACTCGGGAAGAAGTAGGGGATCACGTCGTCGGGGAGGCCGCCGAGCGTACCGGTCACGGGCTGCAGCAACGATCCATTATACTGGAAACCGGGCACGAACTTCGCGACCTGGCCCGAATGGAAGCCCGGCGTCGCATCGTAGCCGTTCCAGAACGGCACGCCGCCCCAATCGTTGTACGACGAGTACTCGTACGTGTAGAGCTGCGAGACGTAGTACAGCAGCTGGACGTCGTCATCGGCGTTCTTGCCGCCGCGCGGTATCGCGAAATGGAAGTTCGCGATATTGTTGCTGTCGTCGATGCGCGAATTGCGCCCCATCACGTATGGGCCGACCACGTAGCCGCCCGGTCCGGCGGGCAGCGCCATGAAGAAGCCCGTGTTGGCATAGCAACCGGTGTAGTTCGAGCCGTTCGGTATGCCGCATCCCGGCATGCCGCCGGACACCGGCCCGAGCGCAGCGTTTTGCAGATCAAACGGCTGGCCGAAGTTGGTCGAAAAGGCTGCGCCATTGGACTGGTCGACGTAGCGGAAGGCTTGGCCGTAGCCGCCCGATGCGATGAAATACGTCAGGCGGCGATTGGGCGCAGCGCCGCCCGCTTCGAAATCGTAGCTGTTATAGAACGACGGCGAGCCGATGCCGAGCGTGAGATCCGCAAATCCCGGATACGTGCCGGTGCGGACGACTTGGTTCACGTAGCCTGACAGCCCGTGCGACTCGGCGTCGGCGGGAGCGGCGCCTGTATACACCTGCAGCGACTGCTGCCCGACCGTCGACAGCGTGGTCAGCGGCGCGTTGTCGTAGGTGCGGTTCACCGGAATGCCGTCGAATTCGTAGCCCACTTCGTCGAAGGCGCCGCCGCGGATGAACACCGGCTGGTTCCACCCGGCCGCGATCGGCGGCACGAAGGCGCCGGGCACGGCCGCGATGGACGAGTAATCGTTGTTGATGCCGTAACCGCCGTTGAGGCCGGTGAGCGTCTTTTGCAGCGGCCGGTTGATCGAATACACGTCGACCGTCGTGCCCGCGCTGACGAGCCCGCCTCGCGTGACGACGACTTCGCCCAGCGTCTTGACCGGCGCGAGGACGATCTGGACCGTGCGCGTGTTGTCGGCGACGACGTCGACGCCGGTAAGCGTGACCGTCTGGAAACCGGTCTTCGATGCCGTGACCGCGTACGTGTCGGGGAAAAGCGCGACGAATGTGAACTGGCCGCGCAGATCGGTCGCGGTCTGGGCGTTTTGCGATAGCGACGTCGCGCTGATCTTGACTTCCGCGAGCGGCGCGTTCTGGGCCGTCACGACGAAGCCCGCGAGCGCACCGGTCGTTCCGGCGGACGCCCGTCCGGCCAGACCGGCGAGCATACCCGCACCGAGAGCGCACAAAAACGCGACGCGACGCCAAGCCATCGAGCTTTGCATGTGTGGTCCTCCGACGGTAGGGGGGTGCGACCGCTTGGCCGCCTATCCCTCCCTTTCTGAAAAAACGCGCCATGCCTCACTCGACTCTTGGAAAAAGGCGGCTTGATGGTCGAGGATGTCCTCCGCGTTCGGAAAGCGCGGGTCGACGCGGACGCCTGTCAAACGGTAGCCGTCTTGCGTGGGGGCCGCAATGCCCAGGCGCACCAGCCCGCGCAGCGCAGCGCGCGTCATGCGCTCGGGCGA